>JBDQIL010000110.1:0-8623 GCA_040264415.1 Myxococcota bacterium | reverse complement strand
GCGCCCTCTCCCCCGCGGTATGTCGCCCCTCCGACCGGAAGACAGGATGACGGCCCTCTTTGCGCTGGCCTGGTGGGCCCTGTCTGTGCTGGCGGCGCCACGGTGGCGCGCCAGGCGTCGAGGTCGGCGTCGAGGGAGGGGGCCGGGGTCGGCAGCGCGGGAGGCGCCGCCAGCACAGACAGGGCCCACCAGGCCAGCGCAAAGAGGGCCGTCATCCTGTCTTCCGGTCGGAGGGGCGACATACCGCGGGGGAGAGGGCGCCACCCAGCGACGTTTAGGCTACCATCCTGGCGTTGGACCGGCCGCACGCCCGGCACCCCCTTGAGCCGTCCACCGCTGGAGCACCGCATGCGCACCCTGATCCTCGCCCTGCTTCCCGTCACGCTGCTGGCCTGCAAGCCGGTCGAGGCCGGCCTCGAGTCGCCCTCGAGCGGCTCGTCGTACGGGCTGGTGCTCGGAGACGACGGGGGCTCGGACGGCTCGGATGGCGCAGACGGCGCAGACGGCGCAGACGGCGCAGACGGCGCAGACGGCGGTGACGGCGGCGGCACCACCGACCACCCCTACACGGGCGCCTACGAGGGCCGCAGCGAGCTGGGCATGTGGTTCCCCGCCTACGACTGGGGCCCCGATTGCAGCGCCGACGCCACCGCACAAGTGCAGCCCGACGGGGCCTTCTCGGCCACCACCGGGTGCCAGGTGGAGATGGGCCGGGGCCCCGAGATCGACGTGGCGGCCACCTGGTACGGCACGGTCAGCGACGACGGCGACTTCGACGTCGCGGTCACCGTGACCCTCGACCAGGACGGCTACACGTGGGAGGAGTACCTCGACGCCGAGGGCTGGCTGAGCGAAGACGGCGGCATCGAGTTGTACTACGAAGAGGGCCGGGTCTACGGCGACGGCCGCGACGAGACCGAGATCATCTTCTGGGGCTACGTCTACGCCGAGTAGGTCTCCGCCGCGGGGTTCAGGGCTCGCGGGTGAGCCCCCACGCGCCATCCCCAGCGGAGGCACACCGGGAGCCCGGGGAGCGTCCCGGCAGACGCGCTCGCACCGCAGGGCTGGCTCGCATCGCTCAGACCATCGGGTGCCGCGGCAACCCGGGCGGCTCGCCGTGGGGGTGATCGACGTGCGGCAGGGGCCTGAGCGCCTCGGGATCGCGGAAGCTCTCCACCGCCTCATGCACCCCGAGATGCAGGTGCTCCTCGCCGATGTGTTCGAGCACCCCGCTCTGCGCCAAGATGTCGTGGATGGGCCCCGACACGCCGGCGAGCGCGAACTGGGTGCCCGCGTCGTGCAGCTCGTCGGCCACCTGCTGCAGCACGGCCAGGGCGGTGACGTCGAGGTCGTTGATGGCGGTGCAGTCGAGCACCAGCGCGCGGGGCACCTCGGCGGGCACGTTGTGGGCGTGCTCCACAGCGTCGCGGAAGGTGGGCGCGTTGGCGAAGTAGAGGGCCTCGTCCACCCGGAGCACGACGATGCCGTCGTCCAGCTCGGCCTCGGGGAAGCGCTCGGCGCTGCGGTAGTGGTGCGTGCCCGGGATTCGACCCAGCACCGCGATGTGGGGCGTGGTGGTCTGGTAGACGTGCAGCACCAGCGACGCGGTGATCCCCGTGAGGATGCCCACCTCGACACCAAAGAGCAACGTGGCGCTGAAGGTGAGCGCCAGCGCGGCGGCGTCGGCCTTCTTGAACCGACCGATGCGCAGCGGCTCTCGCAAGTCGATGATGCCCGCCACCGCGACGATGATCATCGCGGCCAACGTGGCCTTGGGCAAGAACTCGAAGAGCGGCGCCAGCCACACCACCGTGAGCAGCACGACGAGCGCCGTGATGAGCGCGCCGAGCTGGGTGCGCACGCCAGCCTGCGCCGCCACCACCGTGCGCGAGATGTTGCCCGTCGCCACGAAGGCGCCGAACACGCCACCCAGCAGGTTGCCCACACCCAGGGCCCGCAGCTCGGTGTTGGCGTCGACGTCGTAGCGATGCTGGAAGCCATAGGCCTTGGCCACGCTGATCGACTCCATGAAGCCCACCATGGCGATGGTGGGGGCGTAGGGCATCAGCGTGAGCACCATCTCGACCGTCAACAGAGACGGCAGCGCGGGCGTGGGCAGCCCGCCCTCCACCGCGCCCACCACGGCGAGCCCGTCGGCGTCGAGGCCCAGCGCCCACGCCAGCCCGGTGGTCGAGACCACCAGCAGGAAGGGCATGGGCACCTTGGGGATCGCCGCGCGCGACACCGCGGGGATCCCGGCACACCCCAAGCCCAGCGCCACCGTGAGCGGGTGGGCGGCGGGGATCGAGCCCACCGCCGCTGACAGCACCTCGAAGAAGGTGCCGTGGGGCAGGCTGACGCCCAGGATCAGCCCGAACTGCGAGGCCCCGATGATGAGGGCCGCCGCCGACATGAAGCCGTTGACCACCGGCCGAGAGAGGAAGTTGACCAGCACGCCCATGCGCGCCAGCCCCAGGCCGAGCGGCACCGCGCCCACCAGAAAGGCCAGCAGCACCGCCATGGCCACCCAGACCGTCGAGCCCTCGACCGCGGCCGGAGAGACCTCTTGGATGGCCTGGGCGGTCATCAGCGAGATGAGGGCCGCGGGGCCCACCGAGAGCTCGCGGCAGGTGCCCAGCATCACGTTGGCCACCATCGGAACCAGCGACGCGTACAGGGCGGTCTGGGGGGCACGCCAGCCAGCAGGCCGTAGGCGATGGCCTGCGGGATGATCATCACCGCGACGGTCAACCCGGCCTGGACGTCGCCGCGCAGGTCGGCCCGCTGATAGGCCGGCAGCCACGTCATGATGGGCACGAGCCGGCTCAGGGCGGACGACGACGGTCGAGGCATGGACGCCTACAAGGGGGGGTGAAGCGGGCACCCCGAGCGTACAAGGGCGGCCTGCCGTCATGCGGATTGGCGGCCGAAAGTCAAGGGGGCCGCCCGGCTCGCCAGCCCAGCGGTGGGTCGGCGCCGGCCGCAGCACCCTCCCCCTCACTCGTCTCTCAGAATCGCGCTGCGAAGGCCAATTTGGCGATCTCCGCGCCGGCGTGATCGACCCAGCGTCTGCGGCACTGTGTGACATCTCGCGACAACCCCGTCTGCGCGAGGTTGGTCAGGATGGGGTGATGGGCGGCGCTCTTGGCACGCGACGCGCATCCGCAGCCCAACCCACGGTGCGCGTCGCCTTTCAAGGCGAGACCGCGCTCGCTACCCTGCATACACGCCGGAACGCATTCGGGCGGCAGCACTTGCCGCCCCGCCCCAGCGATTCCTTCCGAGTTTGGAGATCCCCATACGCATCATCGGCTTCGCGACCCTCGCGCTCCTGTCCACCGCTTGCTTCGACACCGACAAGTCGGGTGAGGGAGAGGGCGACACTGGCGGGCTCTCCACCGGCGACGGCGCAGACGGCGACGGCGGCGACGGCACCACCGACTCGGCCGAGCCCCTCGTGATTGGTATTATCGGCGGGACCGTGACCGTGCAGCTCTACAACACGGCCGACGACGGCGTGCGAGAAGAGCTCGCCTGGGCCGACAGCGCCTACAGCAGCGACGGCGTGGTGACCTGGCCCTTTGGCGAGATCTTCGTGGGCGCCTACACCACCGACAACGGCCACACCGACTACATCGGCTCCACCACGATCGACGCGCCCAGCGAGAACGGCGACGGCTACGAGATCGACTGGTCGATGCCCGGCGGCAGCGGCGACGTCTACGTCTACGCGGCCCTCGACCGCAACGGTGACACGGTCATCGGCTCGGGCGACCCCACCGGCGCCTACCCCCTGCCGCTCACCCTGACCGACGGTGACACCATCACCGGCATCGACATCACCGTGCTGGCCGCCCCCCTGGGCTCCGGTGGCGGCTGCGCGGGCACCGTGAACGTGTCGGGGGATGTCCTGATCACCATCAACACGTCGGGCGGCAACGCCGCGGCCATGCTGGTGAGCACCACCGGCGCGGGCCCGTACCACACCGCCGTGGTCTCGCCGTCCACCAGCCCGAGCGGCGCCACGGCGGCCTACAGCTTCGACGCCTGCGCCAACTACGGCTCGATGAACCTCATCGGCGCCTGGGACCGCAACCAGGGCGGCCTGTTCGCCCCCGACGACGCCTGGGGCGCCTACGCCCCCACCCCCGACACCGACGGGAACCCCGTGCTGGTCGGCTCGAGCGACCTCGCCGGCTACGACGTGCAGGTCCCTCTCGGCGACGGCTCGGGCATCTCGGTGGTGCCCTTCGTGCACGTCGCGGGCACCGTGTCGATGCAGGACGGCTCCACCTTCGACAGCCTCGCGGCCGGCTCGACGGTCTACGTCGCCGCGCTGAAGTACCGGCCGGGCACCGACTTCGACATCTCCACCACCTCGGACACCTACGACGTCCACGAGGTGGCCTGGGCCGATCTCACGGGCAACAGCAGCCTCAGCTACAGCCTGGTGGTGCCGGCCGACACCATCGCCTACGTGTGGGCCTACGCCGACGAAGACGTGGACGGCATGGTCAACGAGCCCAACGAGCACGTGGCGTCTGCGAGCTCGGACAACGGCCGCGTGAACACCGGCACCGCCAACGTGTCCGGGGTCGATCTGCAGCTGGGTGTCGCGCTGGGCAACTAGCCCGGAGCCCCCGGCGAGCGGCCCGAAGCCGCGGGCGCCCGGCCCCCGGAGGCCATCCCGACCGTCGGCCCCGTGGGGGCAGCGGTCAGGGGCTGCTGTAGCGTCGCCCACGCCGCCACCAGCAGCCCCACCCAGAGCACCGCGCACCCGCCCCCGGGCCCGCGCCGCCGCTTCTTCAGCCAGTCTTCGTCGTTCATGGCCCGCAGCCTACCGGCGGGGGCAGGCGCGTCCAAGCGGGCCGGTCGATCCAAGAGGAAACCCGCCGGAGGCATCAAACTCCGGCGGGCTCTGTAGACCAAGCAGTGACTATGATCAAGGTAGCGGAACCCGAGGTCTCGAACTGTAGGGGTCTGTCGCGAAAGGTCGCAGATTTTCGGGGGACGACGATCAGGCGACGGGGTCGCGGCGTCGAAGGCCCAACAGGGCCAGCCCGGCGAAGAAGGCGGCCGCGGGGCCACCCACCGGTCCGCCCGCGCAGCCCGTGCACCCCTCGCCACCCCGGCGGGCGTTCTCCGACGAGATCTCGAAGGCCGCCTCAGCGGGCGTGGGGTCTTCGTTCAGCCACACGTCGCGGGCCTTGACGCGGGCCACGTGATCACCGGGCTCGAGCGCCCAGGCCTCGGCCGCCCGGTCTTCGGTCCAGGCCGACCACGGGCCGTCGTCCACCTGCCACGAGAACACCACCCCGCCGCCCTGGTCGTCGGCCCCATCCCACGCCAGCGCGGCCGACGTGCGGCCCGCCTCGACGGTCAGATCGGTGGTCTCGGGGGCCACCTGGTCGAGGGAGGACGGGTCGGCGAGGCCCATCCACAGCTCCAGACCCCCGTCGCGGGGCTCGGCCCGCTCGACCACGATGGCCAGCCCGAGCGCGTAGTACAGCGAGCTGAACACGGGCACCTGCTGCAGCTCGTCTTCGAGCCAGCGGGCGAGGTGGTCTTCGAGCAGGGGCTGCACGTGAGACTCGTAGGCCGGCAGGATGCGCCGCAGGGCGAGCGCGTCGAAGGTGATGTCGAGGTCGGACAGCGAGAGCGTGAGCGCCGTCAGCGACGGGGCGAAGCCCACGGTGGCGGCGGCCGACAGGTCGATGTCGGCCTGCACCAGCTCGACGTCGCCGTCGTCGGAGCGGCCCGTGACGGTGAGCGCGAGATCGGTGAGCCGGATGCGCATGGCGCCGTCGTCGACGGTGAGCACCGGCGGCGCGCCCAGCACCGCAGCCACATCGAAGGTGGCGATCGAGGGGTCGACCACCACCGCGAGTCGATCGGCCAGCGTGTCGGCGGTCTCGGAGCCGAAGCAGAAGGCGCCCGCCCGCCAGCCGGTGTGCAGCAGCGCGTTGGTGAACGACTCGGTGAGCCCCACGCCCAGGGCGGCGCCGTCGGGCTGGTTGAGGGGGAGCGAGACGGTGCGGCCGCCTGGCGCGCCGGGGTCGGCGGGCACCGCGCAGGCCGCCTCGCCGATGAACGACACCGAGCCGTCGGCGCCCAGGCCCATCGAGCCGGGCTCGAGCACCACGTCCACCAGGGAGACATCGACGCCATAGTCGCCGTAGTCGCCTTGCAGCACGGCCGCGGCCAGGGCGTCGTCGAGCAGGGGCGGCAGGGCCGCCTCGATCTCGGCGGTGATGAGGTCGAGCAGGGTGTCCTCGAAGTATTCGAGGGCGAGGTCGTCGGGCACGTTCTCGAAGTCGGTCTCGATGTCGGCGGACAGCAGCGGCGCGCTGTACCAGCCCACCGCGAAGCCCTCGCCGTCGGGGGCCAGGGTGAGGGTGCCCACCAGCTCGGCGTCGCGCACGGCCACCTCGTGGATGGCGTTGGTGAACTCGAAGCAGGCGTCGGTGTACTCGGTGTCTTCGCTGTACAGCGTCATGTCGCTGCCGGTGATGTCGCCGAAGCCCACATAGAGCGTGAGCGTGTCGCGGCCGGGGGACAGGCCCACGAGATCGATGGGCACGTCGAGGTTGAAGTCGCGCACGCCGACGCGATCCCAGCAAGAGACCGCCGCGCCCACGTCGGGCTCGTCGATCACGGGGTCGACCTGCTCCACCAGATCGGCCGCCACGTCGAGGGCGTCGTCGGTGAGGCGCACCTGCACCGCGCCAGCGATGGGCTCGGCGTGGGCGGACAGGCCGAGCAGCGTCAGGGCGAGGGGCGTCAGGGCGAGGGGCGCCATCATGCCGCGCCCCAGCGAAGGAGCGCGCGCACGCGGTGGCCGTCTTCGACTGGGTAGCGGAGCGACTCGAGCAGGGTGAAGCCTGGGGGCACGGGCACCTCGGGGTGGTCGCCCAAGAGCAGGGCCACGCGCCCCCCTGGACGCAGCAGGCGGGCCGCGTCTTCAGTCAGCACGCGAACGGGCGGCTTGTAGGCCCGGCTCACCAGACCGTCATAGGCGCCGGCGGGCAGGTCTTCGGTGCGCTGTCGCAGCACCGTCGCGTTGGGCACGGGGGCGCCCCGCACCACCTTGGTGAGGAAGGTGGCGCGCTTCTGGCGGCTCTCCACCAGCTCGACCGTGGCCTCGGGGAAGAGCGCGGCGAGCGCGACGCCCGGGAAGCCAGCGCCCGACCCGAGGTCGGCCCAGCGACCGACCGCGTCGAGGCCGGTCATGGCGCCCACCGCGTCGGTGAAGTGGGGCTGGATGGGGCCGGGGCCCACGAGGTCCATCACGCCGCGGTAGCGCTCGAGCAGGCGAGCGTGGGCGTCGAGGATGGCCTGGGCGGCGGGGGTTGGCGGCGCCATGTGGGCTCCCGAGGGGCGGCGGAGGGACCCTATCTTGGTGGAGCGGGTCGGTGGGCGCCCGCTCAGCGGCGCTCGACCGCGCCGAGCGTGAACGTGAGGCCGGCGAGGCGGGCCGGCAGCGAGGCGCGGGCGGCGGCCGGGTCGCCGTCATGGGGCAGCAGCAGCATCGTGCGGTGATCGAAGACCGCCGCCCCCGCCTCGATGGCCAGGCCGCCGCCCTCGGAGGGCCCCAGGTCGTTGCCGAAGACGATGAGGTTGCCGCCGTAGACTTCGGGCGGGTAGGGCCGCCAGGCGGGCGGCGAGCGCCACGCGAGCAGCAGCCCGCCGCCCGGGCCGGCCAGCTCGAGACCATCGTAGGGGGGCTCGGACAGGATGGCGGTCACCGGCTCGAGGTCGGGGTGCCGACTCTGCAGCGGCCGCACGCCGTTGGCCCAGTCGCCCGGGTGGTCGAGCGTGGCGGCCTCTACGGCCACGAGGTGGGTCTTCAGCGAGAGCGCGTCGCCGGCGCGGGGCAGGGCGTAGGTCAGGGTCCACGCCAGGCCGGCGCGGGTGCCGGTGGCCTGCACGACGCCGATGAGCGGGCCGTCGGCCAGCACGGCGAGCGCGCCCGCGGCGTGGGTGGGCGTGGCGCTCCAGTCGCCGACCCAGGCACCATTCCCAGCGCCCGCGCTGGCCTGGTCGAGCAGCGCGGGCCCGTCGCCCAGGCGCAGCCCGTCGAGCAGGCCCCCGCGGTCGGCGTCGAAGGTGGCGCGCAGGCCCCCGGCCGACATCGCCGAGGCGACGACCTCGAGCTCCGACTCGATGAGGGGCGCGGGCTCTCCGCCCAGATACAGCCACAGGTCGCGCTCGTCGCCGGCCGTGAGCGGGTCGGCGGCGGGCCAGGCGAGCACCACATCGCCCCGACCGTCCCCCAGCGGGCTGGCGTGGTCGCGGGCGTCGAGCAGCCCCCACAGGGCGTCCTCCACCTGCACGTCGAGGTCGGGCGAGGCGTGGTCGCAGCCCGGCCGCAGCAAGCGCGCGGTGGTCAGCAGGGTGGGGTCGTCGATGCCCAGGCTGCTCAGATCGAGGGACAGCGCGTGGAGGGCGCCCGGCGCCCCGCCCGCGGGCGCGGCCACCCGCACGGCCACGCGGATCGAGCCCGCGCCGGGCCACCAGGCGTCGGGGCCCGCCCCGCCGTCGCCGCAGATCTCGCTCGGGGCCGCGCTGTCGGACGACGACGCCGAGTCGCCGCTGGGGTCTCCGTCGGTCCCCGGGCCCGCCG
>JBDQIL010000109.1:0-8672 GCA_040264415.1 Myxococcota bacterium | reverse complement strand
TCTTGCAGCGCGAGCGGCTGGAGGCCGATCGGAAGCGCATCGCCGCCAACGGCGAGCGAGACGCGCAGCAGGCCCTCGCCCAGTCGCTGTCGCCCGAGATCATCGAGTGGAACCGAATCGAGGCCTTCCGCGCCCTCGCGCCCTCGCGCTCTCCGACAACGCCAAGGTCATCGTGGCGCCCGGCGACACCGACCTCATGGTCCCGTTGAACCTCCAAGACTGAGACGCACGCGCGCGCGTGCCGCGGGGCGGCCGGGAGCCCCTTCACACTCGCCCCTCGTCCGGCTCCGGGGGGCCCACGGAGAGAGTCATGATCACGACCCTGATGCTCGCCCTCACGCTGGCCGCCGCGCCGGCGCTGGCCGACGACGGCCCCACCCCCGACGCCAAGACCCAGGACGCCCGCAAGCCCGAGGAGCGGCGCCAGCGTCGCGTGCGACGCCGGGTGCTGCAGCGCGCGGCGTGGTGGTCGGTGAGCCCCCACGGCCAGCGTCCGTCGGCGGTCGGGCCCCCGATGACGGGCCGGGCGATGGTGGAGCCGCCGCCTGGCGAGCGCGGCTGCGGCTTGCGCTAGGCCCTCCGCGTCGTCGCCCGGCGTCGGGGCGCCCGGACGCTCTGACGCCGCCGCGGCCCACGCGATAGGCTGGCAGGCACTCCCGGAGAGACCCGCCCGGTGCCCGACTCGCCCGCCATCCTCATCCGAGGCCTCACCAAGACGTACACGTCGGACTTCTGGAAGAAGCCGGTCACTGCGCTGCGTGGGCTCGACCTCGAAGTGCAGCGGGGCGAGATCTTCGGCTTCATCGGGCCGAACGGCGCCGGCAAGACCACCACCCTGAAGGTGCTGGTGGGGCTGCACCGCCCCACCAGAGGCGCGGCGCAGGTGCTGGGCGTGCCCACCACCGACGCCCGGGGCCGCGAGCGGGTGGGCTTCTTGCCCGAGCGGCCGTACTTCTACCAGCACCTGTCGGCCCGCGAGTTGCTGCGCTTCTACGGCCAGCTGCTCGATCTCGGCGGCGCCGCGCTCGACCGCCGGGTCGAGCACCTGCTCGAGCGGGTCGACATGCACCGCGTGGCCAACGCGCCCCTCAACGGCTTCTCGAAGGGGATGCTGCAGCGGGTCGGGCTGGCCCAGGCCCTGCTCGGCGACCCCGAGCTCATCATCCTCGACGAGCCCATGAGCGGCCTCGACCCGATGGGGCGCGCGCTGGTGCGCGACGTCATCCTCGAGGAGCGCGACCGCGGGCGCACCGTCTTCTTCTCCAGCCACATCCTGCACGACGTCGAGACCCTGTGCACCCGCGTGGCGGTCGTCATCGGCGGGCGGCTCAAGGGGGTGGGGGCGGTGGACGAGCTCATCGGCTCGCAGACCACCCACGTCGAGCTGGTTGCGCTGGGCGTGGGCGACGTCGAGCTGCCGGGGGAGCGCGTGCGCGACGCGGTGGTGGGCGATGAGCGCCGGGTGCACCAGCGGGTGCCCCCCGACCAGCTCGACGCGGCCATCCAGCGCGTCCAAGCCGCGGGCGGGCGCGTGCTCGAGGCCCAGCCCATGCGCCGCACCCTCGAAGACGCCTTCGTGGGTGCGGTGAACGAGGCCCGGCCCGACGGAGCGACCGGCGCCGAGGAGGGCCCATGACCGCCACGCTGCGGCGCCTGTCGGCCCTCGCGGTCAACACCTTCCGCGAGGCGGTGCGAGACCGGGTGCTGTACAGCATCCTGTTCTTCGCCGCCGGCGTCATCCTGCTCAGCCTGGTCCTCCAAGAGGTGACCATCGGCGACCAGGACAAGGTGGTGCGGTCGGTGGGGCAGGGGGCCATCGACCTCTTCGGCTCGGTCATCGCCATGTTCTTGGGCGTGTCGCTGGTCTACAAGGAGCTCGAGCGTCGCACGGTCTACACCATCCTCTCGAAGCCGCTCCAGCGCTGGCAGTTCATCCTGGGCAAGTACCTGGGCCTCATGCTCACCGTGACGGTCGAGCTGGCCATCCTCCTGGCGATCTACACGGGCCTGATGGTGGCGCAGCAGGGCTTCCCCGAGCCGGTGGTCTTCGTGTCGGTGGGCCTGCTGGTGGTCGAGCTGGCGCTGCTCACGGCTTGGGCGACGCTGTTCTCGGCCTACTCGTCGCCCACCACGGCCTCGGCCTTCACGCTCGCCGTCTTCCTGATCGGGCACCTCGCCGACGACATCTGGCTGTTCGGCAGCCAGGCCGACGACGCCACGGTGCGGGCGGTTGCCCAGAGCCTCTACTGGGCGCTGCCCAACTTCGAGGTCTTCAACATCCGCGAGTACGCGGTGCACCACCGGCCTACGCCCTGGGACCGCGTGGGCCCGGCCCTGGCCTACGGTGTCGGCTACACCGCGGCGGTGCTGGCCGCGGCGGTGGCGGTCTTCGAGCGCAAGGACATCAAGTGAGCGGTCCGATGGCCGTGCCCATGGTCGATCTGCCGGCGCGCCACGCGCGGGTGGCCGGCGCGGTCGAGGCGGCGGTCACCGCGACGCTCCGCTCGGGCGCCTACATCGGCGGGCCCGCCCTGGCGGCCTTCCTGACGGAGCTGGCGGCGCGGCATCGGGTGCGACACGCGGTCGGCGCCGGGAGCGGCACCGCGGCGCTCCGCATGCTGCTCCAGGCGGCGGGGGTGGGGCCGGGCGACGAGGTGCTGGTGCCGGCGGTGAGCTTCTTCGCCACCGCCGAGGCCGTGGTGCAGGTGGGCGCGCGCCCGGTGGTGGTCGACGTGCTGCCTGCGACCGGGCTGATCGACCCCGAGGCGGCCCGCCGCGCCCTCGGCCCCCGGGTGCGGGCCGCGGTGCCCGTGTGGCTCTTCGGCAACCGCCCCCCGCCGCTCGCCCTCGGGCCGGGCGTGCGTGTGCTCGATGACGCCGCCCAGGCGGTCGGACGCGACCTGTCGGGCCGCTCCGCCGCGCTCAGCTTCTACCCGACCAAGGTGGTGGGGGCGGCGGGCGACGGCGGCGCGCTGCTCACCGACGACCCGGAGCTGGCCGCGCGCGCCACCCGGCTGGGCAGCCACGGCTCCGCTCAGGCCCACGACCACCACGCCATCGGCGGTCACCTGGGCGACAACAACCGCCTCGACGCCCTGCAGGCGGCGGTCCTGGGGCCCCACCTCGCCGACCTGGGGCGCCGCGTCGCCCGCCGCCGCGCCATCGCGGCGCGGTACGCCACGCTTCGCTGTGGCGCGGTCCCCCACGACCCGGAGAGCCCCGTGAGCGTGTACTGCATCCGGGTGCTCGACCGAGCCCGCCTGGTCGCCCACCTGACCCGGGCCGGCGTAGCGTCGGCGGTCTACTACCCGCGCCCGCTCCACCAGCAGCCCGCGCTGACCGGCCGCGTGCGCCTCACCGACTGCCCGGCGGCCGAGGCCTTCTGCGCGCAAGCCCTGGCCCTCCCCTGCCACGGAGAGCTGTCCGACGCGCAGGTGGCGCGCGTGCTCGACGCCGCCCGGGTCGCCGCGTGACCCCCGACCAGACCCTCGCGTTCTTCGGGGCCTTCGCCGCCCTCTTTGGCCTGCTGCTGGGCAGCTTTCTCAACGTGGTGATCAGCCGCCTGCCCGAAGACCGCAGCGTGGCCTACCCGCCCAGCCACTGCCCGGCCTGCGGCCACGACATTCGCTGGTTCGACAACATCCCGGTGATCTCCTGGCTGGTGCTGCGGGCGCGGTGCCGCGACTGTGGCAACCCCATCTCGTCGCTGTATCCGACCATCGAGCTGCTCACCGGCTGCCTGGCCTGGCTGCTGTGGCATCGCATCCTGCCCGATCCGGCCGCCCTCGACCTGGCCCACCTCGCCGCCTTCGGCGTGCACCTGGGCTTCGTCTGCATGCTGGTGGCGGTCACCTTCATCGACATCCGCCACTACATCATCCCCGACGAGTTCAGCATCTACGCGGTGCCGCTGGGGGTGGGCGCGTCGCTGCTGCTGACCTGGCTGGGCTACCCCGAGGCGGTGAGCTGGCAGCAATCGGTGCTGGGGGCGCTCGCCGGAGGCGGCACGCTGCTCGCCATCATGGGGCTGTGGTGGCTCGTCCGCCGCCAAGAGTCGATGGGCCTGGGCGACGTCAAGCTGCTGGCCATGATCGGCGCCTTCTTGGGGCTGGCGCCGGCGGTGCCCATGGTCATCGTGGTGTCGGCCGTGGCGGGCAGCCTGGTGGGCGTACCGCTCGCCCTGCTCACCCGGCGGCGCCTCAGCCTCGCGCTCCCCTTCGGCCCCTTCCTCGCGCTGGGTGCCATCGCATGGCTGCTGCATGGCCCCGAGCTGATGCAGCTCTACCTGCACTACGTGGGCCGATTGTACTTCCTGATGGCGGGCTGACGCGGATCACGGGCTGACGACGGCCGGGGGCTCCCCAACGGCGCGCGCGGCGCTCCGGGTGGAGCGCCGCGCGGGTGGTCGCCCGGGGGGCCCGCGGGGGCCCGCGCGGGGTCAGGTCGAGCCGGCGCGGATGAACACGCCGCCCATGTTGCCGTTGAGCACGGCCCCCGAGCTGTCGAGCTCGTCCCAGCCGTAGTCGCTGGCCACGAAGTCGAGCGCGCCGTCGCCGTTGATGTCGCCCATCATGCCCGGCAGCTTGGCGCCGTAGAGCTCGTTGCCGTTGTCGGTGTCGCCCTCGATCTGGCTGTGGATCTGGTTGACGCTGTACTCACCCGGGTCGTCTTGGCTGCTGAAGACCCAGATCTGGCCGCCGCTGCTCGTGGCGATGGGGCTGTTGCGCATGCCGGCCGCGACCTCTTGGATGCCGTCGCCGTCCCAGTCGCCGATGGGCCGGATGCCGTTCGGCCAAGGGTTCGAGCTGTTGACCGCGTAGACGTGGGTGGCCACGTCGTCGGCGTCGAAGCCGCCGCTGCGCAGGTCGTCGCCGCCGGGGATGACGTAGAGCGAGTTCGTGCCGGGGTTGAAGACCCACAGCTCAGCCGCGCCGTCGCCGTCCATGTCGTCGCCGATGCCGCACTGCCAGCCGTGGCGCTCGTAGTTCTCGCCCTTGGTGAGCAGGGTGCCGGCCGACGCGAGGCTGGTCGCCGAGCTGTTGGCGTAGCGCTCCGAGTCGCCCCACAGGGCCCAGACGCCGCCGTCGTTGGTGGCGCTGATGTCGGCGAAGTGGTCGCAGAAGATGGCGTCGTCGAGGCCGTCGCCGTCGAGGTCGCCGCCGTTCGACATGTTGCGGTAGCCCACGGGCGCGTTGCCGGGCGTGGAGTAGGTCGCGTCCACGTCGTTGAGCGTGAAGGTGCCGGTGTTGTCGCCGTAGAGCAGGAACTGGTAGGCCTGCTGGCTGGACGACGACGACTGCTGGAAGAAGCCGAAGCTGTCCTGGATGCCGTCGCCGTCGAGGTCGAGGTCTTGGGCCATGCCGCGGCCGACGTAGTAGCCGGTGCCGCCGGTCCAGCTGCCGCCCTGGATGACCGTGACCGCGTCGGCGGTGTCGCCAGCGGTGCGGGCGTCGGAGCCGGGGATGATGTAGACCGCGCCGTAGCTGCCGTTGGCGCCCGGGGCGCCCACCGCGACGTGCGGGCCGCCCGTGATCATCTCGTCGTAGAAGCCGACCCACCAGCCCAGGTTGTCGGCGCTGCCGTCCCCCGAGAAGAAGTTGTTGCCGTCTTCGACCGTGCTGCCGTCGGCGGGCATCGACGAGCCATCGTAGCTGCTCCCGCCGCCCGAGCCGGCGTCGTCGGTGAAGGCGCCCCCGCTGAGGTCGGCGTAGCCGTCTTCGTCTACGTCGCCCACGGTGAGGGACGAGCCGAAGCGGTTGCCCGCGGCGGCGCCGTAGTAGTGCACGTCGCCGTTGGTCGCGACCACGTCGGTGTCGATCTCGCCGTTGCAGTCGTCGTCGAGCCCATTGAAGAGCTCGGTGGCGTCGGGGTTCTTGTCGGGGTTCTGGTCGTCGCAGTCGTCTCCACCACCCGCGGGGTGCTGGAAGCCGTCGCCGTCTTGGTCGAAGTCGTCGCTGCCGTCGCAGTTGCTGTCGATGCCGTCGTACCAGTCGTCGCTGGCGCCCGGGTAGATCGAGGCGTTGTTGTCTTGGCAGTCGCCGCCGGTGCCCATGTCGGTGTTCCAGACGTCGGTCTGGAAGCCGTCTCCGTCTTGGTCGTAGTCGTCGGCCCCGTCGCAGTTGCTGTCGAGCCCGTCGTACCAGGCGTCGGCGGCGTCGGGGTTGATCTCGGCGTGCTCGTCGTCGCAGTCGTCGCCGCCAGCCTCGATGCTGTCGAAGCCGTCGCCGTCAGCGTCGGAGATGACGCTGCCGCGCAGCGAGATCTCGATCGCCGACTGCTCGGGATCGTTGGTCAGCACGGTC
Source organism: Myxococcota bacterium (assembly GCA_040264415.1). Classification (GTDB taxonomy): domain Bacteria; phylum Myxococcota_A; class UBA796; order UBA796; family UBA2385; genus M30B51. The sequence continues at coordinate 2,370 of JBDQIL010000109.1, read as the reverse complement.
ATCGAGCCGTCGAACACGCCGTAGTCGGTGGGCAGGAAGGTCAGGTTGATGACCGCGTTGCCGCCCGCCGGGATGACGCTGGGGATGCCCGACGTGTTGAAGACGCTGTTGCTGAATGTGTAGTCGGTGACGTTGAGGTCGCCCGTACCCGAGTTGCGCACCGTGAGGTTCGCGGTCTCGGTGCGGCCCAGCTCGACCGCCCCGAAGTCGATGAACTCGGTCTCGACGAACAGGTTGGGATTGCCCGTGGTCGCTTCGGTGTCGTCGTCCGTCGGGTTCTGGTTCACCAGCCCGCCGCCGCAGGCGGAGAGCAGCGCGATCAGGGAGAGTGCAGCGGGTGCGCGTGTGGTCACAGAGATCCTCCACTGGGAAGGGGCGGTGTATGCGGAGCGAGGTGCATCATAGCCTGCAGTGTGCCGCAAAGTCCACGTCAAGGGCCTGGCGTGGGCCCTGCGGTCTGGCTGCGCCCGCCCCGGGCCGATCAGAAGCTCTCGGGCCTACGCAGCCGTTCGCCGGCTTCGGGCGCGATCCCGAGGTCGCGGCAGACCTCTGCGTGCATGCGATCGGCGGCCGCCTGATCGCCCGTGTTGAGCGGACGAAAGTACAGCGTGTCGATCTCTTGGTCGGGCCAGTCGAAGGTGCGGGCGACCGGGCGCCCGAGCTCTGCGAGCAGGCTGGCCCAGTGCTCGCCGAACGCGCGCGCCTCGGTGTGGTTGCCCTCTTGCACCACGAAGGCGAGGGTCGCGAAGGGACGCACCGCGCCCATCTCGGCCCGCACCCGCAAGAAGCGCTCGACGTTTCGAAAGACCTGGTCGCGGCGGTCGGCGCCCTTCACGAAGCGGTAGGAGGCGGCCGAGAAGGCGTCGATGCTGAAGTGGATGAAGTTGAAGGTGTGGGCGGCGAGGTCGGGGCGGTTGGCGAGCCGCACCAGCAGCCGCGCGCGCTCTTCACCGAAGACCACGCCGTTGGTGTGCAGCTTGAACTCGCGGAAGAGCCGGTTGCCCGGGTTGATCGCGAACGCGTACTCGACGAAGCGGTCGAATTCGGGGTGGATGGTGGGCTCGCCCAGCCAATGCGGACACAGGGCCACGTCGTCGTCGAGATCTTCCATGCCGCGGAGCGCCGCCCGCCAGGTGTCCCAGGGCATGAAGCGCATGGGCACCCCGTGGGCCTCGTCTCGCAAGCTCTGGGAGCACATGCGGCACTTGATGTTGCAGTGGTCGGTGAGCTCGAGGTTGAGGTTGACGGTCATGGCGATGCCGGGGCTGGGGCGGGGCCGTGGGCGGCCTGGGCTTGGAGGGCGCGGCGGATGACCGCCTCGTGGCCAAGGATGTTCCAGCTGCACTCGCGGCAGCGGGGGAGGGGCTGCTTGGCCTGCATGCCCGCCCGCACCGCCGCGAGGAAGGGGTCGGTGCGCCACGCCACGTCGAGCGGCTTGTCGCGCACCGAGCCGCCCTCGCCGGCCAGCACGCAGCAGGGGCTGGTGCGCCCGTCGGCCTGCACCACGAGGTAGTGCCACGCCTTGAGGCAGGGCGCGCCGAGCAGCCCGGGCTCGGGGGGGATCGGGACGCGGGTGTCGCCGCGGTCGAGGCGCGCGGGGTCGAGCAGGTGGTCGAGGGTGGTGGCGATCCCCAGCTCGCGGGCGCGGCGCTGGGCGCGGGCCGCGATGTCGGGCACCTGCGCGGCCTGCTCGGCGGAGAGCTTGAGCGCCTGCTGGGCGGGCGTGTAGGCGATGAGCGCGTCGAAGTCGATGCGGAAGGCGCCGATGGCGCGCCCCAGCTCCACCATGTCGGGCAGCGTGGTGAAATTCTGGTTGGTGAGCACGAAGTGCAGGGCCAGCCGGGGGGTGTCGGCGCCCGCGCGCTCCCGGAGCACCCGCAGGCGGCAGGCCGCGCGCACGGCCCGCCCGAAGGCGCCGGGCTGGCCCCGCAGTCGGTCGTGGACGGCGGGCGTGGGACCGTCGATGCTCACGTGCACCTCGTCCCACCCGGTCTCGACCAGCTGGCGGGCCAGCGGCGCGGTGAGCAGGGTGGCGTTGGTGGTGAGCACCCCCTGCATGCCGTGGTGCTTGATGCGGGCGAGCACCTCGGGGGTGTCGCGGCGGGTCAGCGGCTCGCCCCCGCCCAGCACGAACACGCGCGCCACGCCCATGGCCGCGGCCTCGTCCACCAGCGACAGCAGGCGCTCGCGGGAGAGCTCGTCGACCGGCTTGCGGTGGCGGTCGGTGGTGTCGCAGAAGCTGCAGTCGAGGTTGCAGGTGAGCGTCGGGTAGAGCTCGAGGGTGACCGGGCCCTGGGCGGTGAGGGACGGGGCCTGGCTCCCGGGGCACCGGCGGACTTCGTCCCCGTGCCCTGCTGCTCGCCGTCCTGC
>JBDQIL010000108.1:0-8713 GCA_040264415.1 Myxococcota bacterium | reverse complement strand
GTGCCCGACCCACCGCCGCCGCCCGAGGCGCTCCCAGGCCCGCTGCCCGAGCGCGTGCAAGACCGCATCGACCCCGAGCCGAAAGACATCAACGCGGAGATCGCGCGCCTTCAGATGGAGCTGCGCCGCCTCGAGCGCAAGCGCGAGCGCGGCGACACCCACACCGCGAGCTGATCGCTACTCGACCTGCTTCGGCGCGCGCACGCCCTCCCACCACAGCCGCAGCGACCGCGAGAGCCGCCCGAGGTGGTGGTAGCCAGGCGTGGTGCTCTCGTCGCTCTTGGGCTCTTGTGGGCCGGTCTGGTAGGGCACGTAGATGCTGCGCCGCAGGCTTCGCCAGCCATCGTGCGGAGAGCCCTGCACGCGGTGCCACAGCCGACCGTCGTGCACGGTGAGGTCGCCGGGCTTGGTCTCGACCGCCACCTCGCGCGGATCGGGGCGGTGGTCGAAGAAGTAGCCCTTGTGGAAGCACATCTTGAGGAAGCCCTGGGTGTGGGTCCCGGGGATGAGGCGCAGCCCGCCGTCGGCGGCCGTGATGGTGTCGAGGTGCAGCCCGACGTTGAACATGGCCTGGGGCATGCGCAGGTAGAACAGGTCGCGCAGGCCGTCGGTGTGCCAGCCCAGCGACTTGTAGGCGCTGCCGGGCACGTTGACGTAGCGGTTGACCACCATGCCGTCTTTCTCGTCGTGCCCCACCCGCGCGTCGGCGCCAACCATGCGGCGGATGGGCTCGAAGCGGTCGTCGAGCACGAAGTGACGCAGCCGCTCTGAGAACATGCTCGCGAAGGCGAAGCGCGAGATGTAGGGCTCGCCGTCCGGATCCTTGCCGATGAACAGCGGGATGCCGTAGACGTGCGTGCGGCTCGCGGCGAGCCACTGGGCCTGGATCGCGTCGAGCTCGGCGCCGATCATGGCCACCTCGTCCGCCGACGCCACCTGGTCGAACACCAGAAAGCCGTGGGCCTCGAAGAAGGCCTGTTGGACCGGCGTGATCTCGGGCCCGAGCTGAAAGCGGGTGTCGAGCGGGGGAAGCTCAGGCGCGGCGGCGTTCATGGGGCTCCTCACGGGGCGGGCGACGCACCCAGGATAATCACTGACCGGGCCATCAGCCGCCCGGGCGACCCGACACCCGCAGACGCGACGCGCCCCGCACGCGCAGGGGCGGCGGGGCGCGGAGGCGGCGGACCCCGGCGATCAGCCGGCGTCGCCCTGCAGGTCGACCACCAGGGTCATGTCGTTGCGGTTCTTGAGCTGACCGAACATGGCGGAGTAGGGCTCGAAGCCGAACTCGGTGGCCTTGAGCGGCAGCTTGCCCGAGATGCGGAAGCTGCTGCCATCTGCGCTGAGCTTGCCCTTGAGGACCACCGCCTTGGACTTGCCGCGGATCGACAGGTCGCCCGACACCTCGAAGGCGCCGTCGCCGCCCGAACAGCCCTTCGACTTGAAGGTGATGTTGGGGTGGGCCGAGGCGTTGAGCTGGTCGGAGGCCAGCATGTTCTTCTTGACGTCTTCGGCCTGGCCCTCGCTCAGCTCGCCCTCGAGGCCAGCGGCCTTGCGGGCGGCTGGCGGGTCGGGCTGCAGCTTGGCCACGGGCACGGTGACGTCGAGGCGGCATGCGGCGGGGTCGGCGGCGTTCCAGGTGAACGAGCCCGAGTGCCCCGTCGAGACGATGGCGTGATCGTGGGACAGGCCGGCGGCCAGCGTGTCGGGGTCTTTGAGGACCACGATGTAGGTCAGGCCCTTGGCGGCGCTGATCGAGTAGTTGACCGGCGCCGGCGCCGGCGGGGCCTCGGCGGCGGGGGCCTCAGCGGCGGGATCGCCCTGGGCGAAGGCGGCGCCCGGGACCAGACACAGCGAGAGGGCGAGACAACGAGACAGCATGGGGGGTCCTCCTAGAACCAGGGTCGGCGACAACGATGCCCGAGTCGGGTCATCGTTGCACGCGCACCAATGGAGACGGGCACCCTACCCCAGCCATTCGGCCACAGGGGCCCCGGAAGCCGGCCGCCCCGCCTACTTGGCGGGGGCGTCGACCGGCTTCTGCAGGCGCTCGTGCAGCACCGTGGCCACGTCGGCGAGCTCGGTCTCTTCGTCTTTGGCCACCGCGAGCATGCGGTGACAGCCGGGGCAACCCGTGACGATCTTCTTCTTCTGGGTCTCCGCCATGATCTCTTCGAAGCGGTTCTTGTTGACCTTGGCCGGGCTGTCCCAGAGGAAACCACCACCGCCGCCGCCGCAGCACGAGGGCACGTCGGGGCTCTTGCCCGCCGTCTTTCCGGTGACGCCGGCCTGGAGCAGGAGCTCGTCGAAGGCGCCGACCTCGTCGTTGTGGATGGTCTTGCACGGGTGGTGCACGGCCATCTCGTCGGGGCTGCGGTCGAGCTTGATGCTGCCCTGCTTCACGAGGTCGAGCAGGAAGGTGATGTGGCTGACCACGCCCGAGAACGGCGCCTTGCCGAACTGCTCGGCGGCCTGGCTGAGCTGCACGCTGATGTTGTCGCGGCAGTGGGGGCAGATGGTGAGGATGGTGCGGTCGTGCTTCTCGGCGAGCGACTCGCTGAGCACCTCGACCTTCTCCTCCTTGTACATCGGCCACTCTTCCATCAGACCGCCGCCGTGCAGCAGGCCCTCGCCCCAACAGGTCTCCTCTTCGAGCACGCCGTAGGTGACGCCAGCGGCCTCGAGCAGCCGCGCGGTGGCGACCACCACCGGCCGAACGTCGGGGCTGTAGGAGCCCTGGCAGCCCAGCGCGAACAGCACCTCGTGCTCTTCGGGGTCGTAGTAGGGGATGTCGTTGGCCTCGATGAAGGCCGCGCGGTCCTCTTCGTCTTGCGCGAAGATGTTGCCGGTGGCGCCCACGGGGCCCGCGCCGCCGTCTTTCAGGGCGCGAGGGGGGTACACGCCGTCGGCCGTCATGCGGCCGCGCAGCTCGAGGCCGGCGCGGCTGGGCCGGTTGCCCACCGGGCAGACCGTGTCACAGGCCCGGCACTGGGTGCAGGTGGCCACCACGTCGGGGGGCGCGAGCTCGACGAGCTGCTCGGAGGTGGTGGAGGGATCGCGGAAGGCCAGCACGAAGTGGTCGCGCGGCTTGAGGCCCGCGCCGGCCGACGGGCAGGCGTCGTTGCAGCGGCCGCACTCGATGCAGGCGGCCGGGTCGAAGAGCGTGTGGAAGCTGAAGTCGGACACGCCGTTGGGCATGCCCACGCGGGCCAGCTCCTTCTCGAAGAAGGCGTCGGCCTCGTCTTCGGGCAGGTCTTCGTCCCCCATGTCGAGGTCGTTGCCGGGCACAGGCCGGTCGCTCGGGACCTCCACCATGTGCTTGAGCACGACGTTGACGGGGCCCATGATCAGGTGGAAGTGCTTGCCGTAGGCGATCAGGCTGGGGAAGCCGGCCAGGATGAGGAAGTGAACCCACCAGTTGATCTTGGCGGCGGGACCCACCAGGCCCAGATCGGCGCCCCAGGGCCGCTCGAGGATGTAGGTGAGCATCAGCGTGCCGATGAGCGCCAGCACGATGCCCGACTCGAGCATGTGGGTGAGCCGATCGCGCATCACCGAGTACCGACGGATGGCCATGTAGACCACGCCGGCCAGCACCAGCACGCTGAAGCCGTCGATGAGGTAGTCGAGCGGGCCGAGCGGGATGGGGTGCTCGAGGCCCAGCAGGCCGTTGAGGACGTGGGTCGCGCTCTTCGCCCCGAAGCTGACGAAGCCGTAGAAGATCAGCAGGTGGAAGATGCCGGTGACCGGGCGGTTGGCGATCACCTTGGTCTGAAAGACCACCTCTGCGATGCCGGTCCACAACCCGGGCTTGTGCACGATCTTGATCTGGTCCCGCTTGGGCCAGACGTGCTTGAGCCGGAACTCCCACGCGACCTTGGCGAAGGAGAAGGCGCCTGCGGCGGCGACCAGCAGGATGAGGATGACCTCGAGGATGCGCATGGGAGACCTCGTGCAGGCCGGCGACAGGGGAGGCGGTGGACCGCGATCCGGGAGCGCCGGCGGGGGGCTTCGACAGGGTCCCCACGGCTATCCCGGTGGGCTGGGTGCGCGCATCCCGCCTGCGCACCCCCTACAGCGAAGCCCGGCCATCCAGGCCGGGCTTGCGCGCGACCGAGACGGGCTTGCGGCTACAACCCGCCCTCCTCGTCGCCCTCTTCGTCGTCTTCGTCTTCGTCTTCGTCGTCTTCGTCGTCGTCGTCGTCGTCGTCGTCGTCGTCGTCGTCGTCGTCGTCGTCGCAGTCCTCCTCCAGCTCCTCCAGCTCCTCGAAGCAGGCGAGGGCCTCCTCGACATCGGCCGCGTCGAGCTCGATCCCCACCTCGGCGAGCAGCGCGACCACGGCCTCGGCGTCGCCGTCTTCGAGGGCCTCGTCGAGCGCCTCTTCCAGGGCCTCGACCTCCTCGTCGGACAGGGCGTCCATCGCCTCGTCGAGCTGCTCTTCGACGTCGTCGATCGCCTCGAAGGCGTCCTCGCAGTCGCCCTCGAGCGCGTCCCACTCGTCCTCACAGTCGTCGTCGTGGTCGTCGTCGTCGCCCTCTTCGCACTCGTGGTCGCCGTCGCCGTCTTCGTCGCACTCGACCGCCTCCTCTTCGCTCTCGAGGAGCTTCGCGAGGTCGCAGCCGGCGAGCCCCAGGCTGAGGGTGGCCGCGAGGGACAGGGTCGAGAGCAGGTGCATGCGCATGGTCGTCTCCGGGTGCGGGGCCGAGGCCCCTGGGTGGTCGTCGGCTCCTCCGTCCGACACCGACACCGTACCGGGGCTGTACTCAACTTGTGATACAGATTTGGAAACATTCGTACCCGCCCTGAGTACAGCCCGTCGGCCATCAGCGACACACAAACGGAGTCAGAAGCATATTTTCTGAGACCACCCTCTGGCTGATCTGCACCCCATGGTGTACTCAATGTGAGTGTCATCTGATCCACCCAACCTCTACGCCACGCTGAACTACCGCGGCTACCTCGCCGACTGGTTCGACTGGAAGAAGTCGGTCCACCCGCGCTTCAGCCATCGGCTGTTCGCGCGCCTGGCGGGCCAGAAGAGCCCGTCGCTGCTGAAGGCCGTGGTCGACGGCCGGCGAAACCTCACCCCCACCACGCTGCCGGGTTTCGCGGCGGCGCTGCAGCTCGACGGCGACGCGCGGGCCTTCTTCGAAGACCTGGTGCAGCTCGACCAGGCCGAGGCCGACGACGACCGCAACGCAGCCTGGGCCCGCATCAGCGCCACCCGCCGCTTTCGAGCGGCCCGCCGCATCGAAGGCGAGGCCTTCCGCTTCTTCAGCCACTGGGCCTACGTGGCGATCTACGAGCTGGTGAAGCGGGCCGACTTTCGCGAGGACCCCCGCTGGATCGCGCGCACCCTGCGCCCGCGCGTCAAGGCGTCCGAGGCGCGGCAGGCGCTGGCCGAGCTGCGCAGCCTGGGGCTGCTGGTGGAGGGCGCCGACGGCCGACTGCAGCAGGCCGACGCCAGCGTGGTCACCCCCACCGAGGTGCGCGGGCTGGCCGTGCACAACTACCACCGCGGCATGAGCGGGCTGGCCCACGACGCGGTGTCGGCCTTTCGCCCGCACGAGCGCCACCTGCTGGGCGTGACCGTGACCATCCCCGAGTCCGCGCTGCCCGACCTCAAGCGCGAGCTCAACGCCATGCAGGCCCGCCTGCTCGACCTCTGCGACTCGGCCGACGGCCCAGCCGAGCGGGTGATGCAGATCAACCTGCAGCTCTTCCCGCTCAGCGCCCCCCTGGAGACCCCATGACGCGCGCCGCCCTGACGCTCTGCCTGCTCGCCCCTGCCTGCATCAACGCCGACGTCGAGCGCAAAGACAGCGGCGTGGCTGTGGGCAACCCCGGCGAGATGACCGCCCGCGTGGCCGCCGGTGGCGACCTCGCGGTCGAGGCGGCCTGGCTCAGCATGGGCACCCTGACCCTGGCCGGCTGCGACGACGCAGAGGTCTTGGTGGCCCAAGACATGGTCTTCGACCTCGCGGGCGACCCCCGGGTGCTGCTCCCGGCCGGGGAGTGGTGTGCCCTCTGGGTGGAGGACGCCCGACTGGAGCTCGACGCCAGCGACGGCAGCGCCAGCCTGGCCCTCGACCTGCCCGTCCAGGTGGAGCTCGAGTCCGACAGCGGCTTCACCCTCAGCGACGGGGCCACGCTGCTGCAGCTCGGGCCCGAGGGCTGGCTGTCAGCCGACGCCCTCGACCTCGACTCGGGGACCAACCTCATCGACGACGACGACGACCGCGCCGACGCGGTCATCGACGCCATCGAGGCGGCGTCGCTGCTGGTCGACGACCCCGATGCCGACGGAGAGCGAGGCGACGCCGACGCCGTGTTGGCCGCGGGCGAAGACTCCGAAGAGGAGCCCGAGGGATCCGACGACGACAACGACGACGACAACGACGACGACAACGACGACGACAACGACGACGACGACGACGACGACGACGACGAGAGCACCGCCGGCTGCGGGGGCGGCGGGGCGGGGGCGCTCCTGCCGCTCGCGCTCCTGGGCTGGGGGCGCCGCCGCCGAGCGCCGTGGGCCCGCGGGTGAGACCGGACCCCAGGCGAGCCCCACGCCAGACGCGAACGCGGCGCCCCCGAGCCGGGGACGCCGCGCGGCGTCGGCGGCAGAGCCGGCCTACGGAGCGGTGAACGTGAAGGGCACGCCGATGCCGGTCTGCAGCAGGCTCACCCGGCCGTTCACGCGCTCGCCGCGGGGCTTCGGGTCGGAGAAGCGCACGGTCATCTCGGTGTAGCCGCCGCAGATGGCCTTCGCGATGGCGTCGGCCTGGGCAGGCAGCTCGTTGGCGCTCGAGACGTAGCCGTAGGTGCCGCCGGTCTTGAGGGCGAGCTCACGCAGGTCTTCGATGGCCTGCGAGTCGACCGGCATCTCGGTCTCGGCGTCGGAGGCCGGACCCAGGCCGATGGCGTGCACGGCGATGCCGGCGCGGTTGGCCTGCTCGATGACGTCCATCAGCGACGCGCGGCTGGCGGTGTCGGCGCCATCCGAGATGACCACCAGGCTGCGCCCGTACTGGTCGTAGACCGGCTCGTCGGGCACCAGCCCGCTGTCGTCGGCCGGGGCCTCGCCCTCGCCATCCTTCAGCGACTCGAGCTCGGCCTCGTGGTCGTCGGCGTGTTCGGTCAGGGCGGCGATGAGCTCGCCGGTGGCGTCCCACAGCGGGGTGCCGCCGTTGGCCGACAGGTCGCCGGCCTTCTCGCCGATCTCGGTGGGGGCGGTGCCGAAGGGCGCCAGGGTGCGGCTGTAGGCGTACTTGCCGTCGTAGGCCTCGGTGGTGAACTCCATCAGCGCCTGGTCCCAGTGATCCGAGCACTCCGCCAGGGCCAGGGCGACCTCTTGGGCGGCCTCGACGCGCCGGCGGCCGGGGTCGGAGTCGAGCATCGAGGTCGAGCCATCGACCAGCAGCACGAAGGTGCCGGCCTGGCTGCCGGGCACCTCTTCGCCCTCTTCGACGTCGATGGGGTTGCCCTCTTCGTCTTCGAAGGTCAGCAGGTCGAGCGGCGGCGCGATGCCCAGGCCGCGGCCGTCTTCCGAGCCGAGCGCGAAGACCACCTCGCCGAACTCGGGAGACGCGGACTGCGAGAAGCCCGCCTTGGGCATGGTGCCCAGCACGTCGAGGCCGACGATGTCGAGCAGCTGCGAGATGAGGGCGCAGCCGCCGAGGCCGAGGCCAGCGGTGAGCATCAGGGCGGCGGCGGGCGTGGTCTTCATGGGGTCTCCAGGGTTCATGCGGTTTCGCCGGGAGTGACGGGCCACCCCCACGGGCCATTCGAAAGAAATGGCGATGTAGTGGACCGCCCGGCACCCCGGAGTGACCGGAGCACGCCCCCCTGCAGCCACCGGGGCCGCGTGCTGGTGCCCTATCTCGATGGGGTCAGGGCCGCCGAGGGGCCGAGGCCGCGCGGTCGCTCGCCGCCCCCGCGCGCTACCCGACGGTCGCCGGGATGGTGGCGAAGCGCCCCGCGCGAAAGTCTGCGATGGCCTCGTGGATCTCGGCCTCGGTGTTCATGACGAAGGGGCCGTACTGCGCGATGGGCTCGCCGATGGGGCGGCCGGTGAGCAGCAGCGCGCGCCCCGCGCCGCTGGCGGACAGCGCCACCGCGTCGCCCGCGCCCAGGATCGCGACCTCTCCCTCCACCAGCTCGCGCCCATCCACCGACAGCGCCCCCGAATACACGTAGACGGCGACCGTGTGGGTGGGGTCGACGGGCTGGGTGAGGGCCCCGCCGCGCTCCAACCGCAGGTCGAGGTAGGTGATCGGGATGCGCGTGTCGATGACGGCCTCGACCCCCAAGCAAGCGCCGGCGATCACCCGCACCTGCACGCGCCCGTCGACGCTCGAGGCCTCGGGGATGCGGTCGGCGGCGATGTCTTGGTAGCGAGGCTTCATGCGCTTGTCGGCGGCGGGCAGGTTCACCCAGAGCTGGAAGCCGTGGGTGGTGCCCCCGCGCGCCTTGAAGTCGGGGTCGGGGAGCTCGCGGTGGATGATGCCGTCGCCCGCCGTCATCCACTGCACGTCGCCCGGGCCGAGGTGGCCCTGGTTGCCAGCCGAGTCGGCGTGGACCATCTCGCCCTTGAGCAGGTAGGTCACGGTCTCGAAGCCCCGGTGGGGGTGGTCGGGCGCGCCGATGGCCTCGCCCGGGGCCCACTCCACCGGGCCCATGTGATCGAGCATCAAGAAGGGGTCGAGG
>JBDQIL010000107.1:0-8734 GCA_040264415.1 Myxococcota bacterium | reverse complement strand
TGCTATGACTAGCCCTCGTGGGCCTCGGCCCGCACCGCTTTGGGAGCGCAGTCATGGGTCTTGTCCGCACCATCCTCTTCGGCCGCCCAGATGGCACGCGGGCCAAGATTCGCCGCATGTTCCTGGGCGGAGGGCCCGTGGACACGTCGCCCGGCTCGGCCTATTCGGCGCCGCGTGACGACGACGACGCCCCGCCGCCTGCCGAGGCCGCGCTGGGCCTGCAGCCCGAACCCCCCCGCGGCGTCACCCCGCCCGACGGATATGAGGTGGTCCTCCACAAGGACGCCCTCAAGCCGGGCAAGGTGACGGAGATCATCATCGGCGGGACCGCCATCGCGGTGGCGAACGGCGACGGCACCTTCTACGCCTGCACCAATTCGTGCCCGCACGCTGGCGGCCCGCTCGGCGAGGGCACCCTCGACGGGCACGAGCTCACCTGCCCCTACCACGGGTGGTCCTACGACCTCGCCGAGGGGGTCTGCCTGACCAACGGCGACGTCGAGTTCCAGACCTTCGACGTGCAAGTGGTGGGCGATGCCGTCTGCGTGAAGCTGTAGCGGATGGCGGAGGACCGCCCCGGTGTGGCGGAGGTCCGCGGCGCAGTCGCGGTCGCATCGACCACCAACTCGGACACCCAGCGGGGCGTGACCGCCCTGCTCGCGGCCCTCAAGCCGGTCTCTCCCCGGGTGGTGCTGGTCTTCCACAGCCCCCGTCACGACCCGGCCGAGATGGCGCGGGCCGTGGCCGAGGCCTTCCCCGAGGCCTGCACGGCGGGCTGCACCTCGGCGGGTGAGATCGGGCCGACCGCCTTCCAGCAAGGGGGCATGTCGGCCATCGCGCTCGGCGGCTCGGCGCGGGGGGCCGTCTCACTGGTGCCCGCGCGCCTCGACCGGGCCCCCAACGCGGTCCCGCGTCTGGTCGCCGGTCTGGCCGCGGGCCTGGGCCGCAACCCGCTCGCGCTGTCTCCCGACCGCCAGGTCTTCGTGACCCTCACCGATGGGCTGGTGGGCGGCGGCGAAGATCTGCTGGCCCGGCTGGGGGAGGCGGCGCCGGGCATGCCGATCGTGGGTGGCAGCGCCGGCGACGACGACCGCCTCGAACAGACCTTCGTGTGGGCCGATGGCGTCGCCGCCTCGGCGCACGCCGCGGTGATCCTGCTCGAGCCGGGCGCGCCCTTCACCACCTTCGCGGTGCACCACTTTCGCCCCACCAGCACCCGCGTGGTGGTCACCCGCGCGAGCCCCTCGCTTCACCGGGTCCACGAGCTCGACGGCTTCCCGGCGGTGCCGCGCTTCGCCAGCCTGGTAGGGGTGCCCGTCGACGACCTCGACCGGGGCGCGCTGCTCACCCTCGAGCTGCGCCGGCAGCTCGGCTTCCTGGTCGGCGAAGACCTCTACATGCGTGGCCTCCTGCGGGTCGATGGCGACGACCTGATCCTGGGCGGCTCCGTCGAAGAGGGCATGGTGCTCCGGCTCGCCGAAGCCGGCGATCTGGTCGGGGCCACCCGGCAGGGCGTCGCGAAGGCCATCGAGCGCCTGCCCGGTCGGCTGTCTGCGGCGCTGCACTTCAACTGCGTCGGGCGGCTGATCCAGTGCCGTGAAGGCGACCTGCCGGCGCTTCACCACGCGGCCTCGGTCGCGCCGATGGCTGGCTTCTGCACCCTGGGCGAGCAGTTTGGGCCGCTGCAGGTCAACTACACGCTCGCCGGGTTGCTCCTGGGGGAGGCCGAGCTTGGCGGAGGCTGATCTCACCGCGCGGGTCGCGCAGCTCCAGCGGGAGCTGGCGGCGGCCCGGCGCACCATCGACGTGCTGATGGACCGGGTCGAACAGCCCGCGTTGAGCGCTGGGGCAGACCGCTTCGTGCTCCTCAAGACCATCGCGGGACTGCAGGACGAGGTGCGCCAAGCCAGTCGCCGCTCCGAGCGCTCTGCCGCACACTACCGGGCGCTCTACGAGCAGAGCCCCGACGCCGTGCTCACCATCGGCCCCGATGGCCGCATCTCCGACTGCAACCGCACCGCCGAGCGGCTCTTTGGTCGATCGCGCGGGGTGATGCGGGGCGCGGCCTTGTCGACCCTGCTCGATCCGGCATCCGGGGCTGCGTTGACCACGCTGTTGTGGAGTGGGTTCTCTGGGGTGGGCGAGTCTGACGTCGCGCTGCCCGACCGGCGGCGTCTGAGCTTCTCGGTGGCCCGCATCGAAGACGTGGGGTGGCTGCTCGTGCTGCGCGACGTCACCCGACACCACGAGCTCGACCAGGAGCTGATGAAGTCGCGGCGGCTCGCCTCCGTCGGGAGGCTCGCGGCGAGCGTGGCGCATGAGATCAACGCGCCCCTGTCGGTGCTGCACGGGCGCCTCCAGATCCTGTCAGCGGGCGAGGCGGTCGACCCCAATCTCGAGCGGCAGCTCACGGTGGCGCGGGATCAGGTGTCCCGGATCGAGGGGCTGGTGCGAAACCTCCAGACCTTCGCGGTCCATCGGCAACCCGAGCGCGCGTGGGTGCCGCTGAAGAGCATCTTCGACGCGGCCCAGGCCTCGGTGCCGGGCCGCGCCCGTCGGCTCCGGCTGACCCAGGACATCGCCCCGCCCGACCTGCAGGTGCGCGCCGACCCGGCCCTCATGCAGCAGATGGTCGTCAATCTGTTGCGGCAGGCGGCCGACGGCTGCCCCCCGGGCGGTGAGCTGGTTGTGGGGGCGCGGCCCAGCGACAGCGGCGTACGGGTGACGGTCTCGGGGGAGAGCTGGGGCCTGTCCGACGAGCTGCTTGAGGTGCTCCGCTCGCCCTACAGCGGGCGCCACATGGACCCGGCCCTCGGCCTGCACCTCGCCATCGCGTGGGCCATCGCCCAAGACCACGACGGGTGGATGACCGCTGAGAACCAGCCGGGCGGAGGCGCCGCCTTCCACGTCACGTTGCCCGACATCGCCACGACCGCGCCAGCGGGGGCGTCGGATCGGTCGCTGCGCATCCTGGTGGTGGACGACGACCAGCTCCTCTGCGAGACCGTGACCTGGATGCTGGTGCAAGACGGGCACCGGATCCAGGCGGCGCTGTCGGCCGAAGAGGCCCTCGACCGACTCGGACGCGAGCCCTACGACGTCGTGGTGGCCGACTACTTGCTGCCCGGCATGAGCGGTGAGCAGCTGATCGAGGTCATCGCGCGGCGGTGGCCGAGCCTGGCCGGGCGCACGCTGCTGACGAGCGGGCTGCTGCACACGCCCAAGCGCGGCGGCGCCTACCTCCAGAAGCCCTTCACCCAGGCCCAGCTCGTGGGCGTGGTGCGCAGCTTGGCGGCGCAGGTCGACGCCACGTAGCAACAGCCGCGTCCCCAGGGGACGCGGCGGCGGCGGCGGTCATCAGCCGAGCGCGCGCGCCGAGGCGCGCGCCACCGGGCTCAGAGCTTCGACACGTCCAGGCCCGCTTCCTTCGCGAAGGCAGCGAGACCCTTCTTGTTCAGCGTGCGCAGCGCGCGCGTGGACAGCTTGATCTTGACCCAGCGGCTCTCTTCAGCGAACCAGACCTTGCGGGTCTGCAGGTTCGGAAGCTGGCGCTTCTTGGTCTTGATGTTCGAGTGCGAGACCCTGTTGGCCACGTTGGGGCGCTTGCCGGTGAGCGTGCAGACGCGGGACATGGCGAACCTCCGGAAGTCGATGAGGGAGCCCGAAGCGGGACCCGGGAAAGGAGCGGGACAGGTGCGGCGGCGTTGGAGCCACACGGCAGTAGCCGGCAACCCGCGGGGCTTAGCGTGCGCTCCGGGAGCGGGCAAGGCATGCTTGCTGGCGACGCGCCGCCCCGATCCGTATCATGGGCCCGCAGCTCCCTGCCGGCGCCCCCTGCGCCTCCCCCGTCTCCGGAGGCCACCGTGTCTCGTGCCGGCCCCTACAGCCTCCTGCTCGCCGCCGCGGTCGCGCTGTTGCTGGCGGGCCAGCCTGGGCTGTTGTCCGGCGTCGACCGGGTCTTCGAGCTGGGGGTCCTCACCCGGGAGCGGGCGGGGCCCCTCGTGCGGGTGCTGCTGCTCACTGGCTCGGCCACCCTCCTCCTGGGCCTCTGGTGGCTGGTACGGGTGCACGGCGCGGAGGCGCGGCGCGCAGCGTATCGACGCGCGTTCGCCACCCTCGCGCAGCGGATCGGCGGGGAGGTGTCGTCGAGCGGCGACCGGCTCCGCTGCTGGCTCGAGGAGGGGCCGGTCGGCCGCTTTCAGGTCGACCTGACGCTCGACACCGCGCCCGGTCTGCGGCTCCTCGTCGCCGCGCCGGCGGTCAGCGCCCTGTTGGTTCGGCGACGCGATGGGCATCGGGGCGATCTGGGCTGGGAGCCGGTCGCGCAGGGGGCCGGCTGGGAGCTGCGGGCCGCAGGACAGGATCGCGTCCGGCGGGTGGGCGAAGACCCCTCGCTCGCAGAAGCGCTCGACGATCTGTTCGGCTCCCCCGCATCGCGCTCGGTCCGCCACGACCACCTGGGCGTGGCCGTCGACCTCCGCGAGGTGGCGCCGGACGAGCTGGTGCCCTCTGTGGAGCGTGCCTACGCGGTGGCGGTTCGGCTGGCCGACCTCAACTCGTAGGGGCTCCGCCAGCGACCTCGCTCAGATGCTGAAGTCGATGATGGTCTCGCCGCGCTCGGGACGCTCGGGCTCGCGCTCTGCGCGGCGCCGACGGTCTTCGTCGTGGGGCCGGTGCATGGGCATCTCAAGGACCGGTCGGCGACGAGACTCTTGCGACTCTCGCTCACGACGGATGCGGTCGATGATGAACGCGTCGAGCATCTCGACTCCTGCGTCTGGTGCCTGAACATTGAAAATATACCACCGGCCCGGGCTCCGGCAACCGGTGCGCCCGGAACGGTCGAGGATCGAGGCTGGGACGGCTCCGTCGAGCGCGGTCGTGAGGGGGGGGAGCGGCATGTGGGAGCGAGGGAGCATCTGCGCCTCCGCGGGGATGGTCGGCGGACGGTGTGCCCGCTCATCTGCTTGTACGGACCCGCAGGGGGGTCCCTTCAATCCTTCTCGTCGATCAGGCTGCGCGCAGCCTCGAGCAGGGCGTCATAGGCGTCGAGGGTCGAGGTGGCGGCGCCGGCCTCGCGCAATGCGGCCCTGTGGCCGTCGAGCACGGCGTGATCGCCGCGAGACACCGGGCCCGTCAGCGCGGCGGCCGGTCCGACCGCCGCGGCGTTGCGAATCGAGGTCAGCGCCAGCGGGGCGAGCAGCGCAGGCGCCTGGTCGGCGGGCACCCCGGCTCGCGTGAGAACCGCGGCGGCCTCGGCGAGGAGCGCGGTGGCGAAGTTGCCCGCCATGACGGCCGAAGCGTGGTACAGCCGCCGGTCGCCCGGCACCTCGAACGGGGTGAAGCCCAGCGCGTGAGCCAGCGCGCGTCCGGCCGTGCGGGCCGCGGGGTCGCCGGCCAGCGCGGCGGGGATCCCGTCTTCGACGCGCGGCATCCCGTGCTCTGGCCCCGGGAAGCTCATCAGCGGGTGAAGCGAGCCGACTGGCGCGCGCGGCCGGAGCGGGGTGAGGTCGGTGGCCCCGGACGCGTGCAGCAGGATCCCGCCCGGCGGGACCCCGTGCGCCGCCGCCGCGATGGCGCGATCGGGCACCGTCAGCCAGGTGATCTGTGCCGGGGGGATGGCGTCGCCCCGGCCGACCAGTCGCACCCGATGGGGGGTGCCGGCGAGGATCGCGGCGACCGAGCGGCCGAGCCGACCCGGGCCGACCACCACGAGATCGAGGGGGGCAGGGGGCGGCGCCATCGGGGCTCCTCGGGCGAGCGGTGGAGGGGTAGGCGGACTATCTTGCCCGTTCCCGATGCTTGGGGTGACCGTGGGTGCTGCTCCGCCTCCTCCGCCGATGCCCGACCGCTCGATCCGTCGGGTGTTGGCCGCCTGTCGTGGCGAAGCCGCGCTCCGAATCCTCCGCAGCGCCCGCGCTGGCGGCATCGAGACGGTCGTCCTCTTTGGCGCACGCGACGCCGAGGCCGAGTGGGTCGAGGCCGCCGACTACGCCGTCTACGTGCCGGATGAGCCCGAGGCGTGGCCTTCGGTGGAGCGGGTGGTGTCGGCCGGCGTCGACGCGGGCTGCGATGCGGTTCACCCCGGGTGGGGGGCCCTCTGCCGTTCACCGTGGTCGGCAGAGCTGGTGGTGCGCAGCGGCATGGCCTGGCTCGGGCCGTCGCTGCCTGCGCTCGAGGCCGTCAGCGATCGCACCGCCCAGCGGGCCGCTGCGGCCCAGCTCGAGGTCCCGATGGTGCCCGGCTCCGATCCGGTGACCGACGGGCTGCAGGTGCACACCTGGATGGCCCGGGCCGGGGCCCCGGCGCTGCTCAAGCCCATCGACACGCTGGGCCTGCCCGGCCGCTCCCTCCGCATCGACGACGCCGAGGCCTCTGCCGACCTCATCGAGGCGGTCTTGGCCGATGGCCCGGCGCTCCTCGAGCGGCTGGTGCTCGACGCCCGTGAGATCGAGATCCCGGTGCTCGCGGGGGCCGATGGGCGCGTGGCGGCCCTCGGCGATCGAGAGACCACCGTGCGCTCCGGGCACGACCGCCTGCTGGTCGAGTCGCCCGTCGCGGGCCTGTCGGATGGTCAGCGGGCGATGATGCGCGATCAGGCGGTCCGGTTGGCCACCCGGTTGGGCTGGCAAGGCCTCGGGGCGGTCCGGTTCCTGCTCACGGGCGACGGCCGGGCCTGGTTCCTCGGCTTGCGCCCCGGGCTCACCCCCTGGCACGCCTCCACCGAGGTGTCGCTGGGCCTCGACCTCGTCGAGACCGAGCTGCACTTGGCCTCCGGTGCCCATCTGGGGTGGGAGAGCGACGACCTCCTCCCCGTCGGTCACGCCATCACGCTGCGGGTGCCGGTCTCCGAGACGGCGACGGTCACCGACGTGGTCGAGCCCGCCGATGTGTCGGTGCAGGCCGCTGCGGTCGCGGGCGACGTGCTCGAGGCGGGAGAGCTGTGCGGCAGCGTCACGGTGCGGGCCCCCACGCGGCAGGCGGCCTTGGTGCGTGCGCGGGCCGTGCTCGACCGCTGGCCGGTTCAGGGGGTCTCCCTCGACGACGGCCCGCTGCGCAGTCTGCTCGACGACCCAGGGTTCTGGCAGGCCCCCGTGCACCGCGAGCGCGCCGCGGCCTTGACCGGGCTGGGCGAGCGCGCGCTCCCCGGCCGCCGGGATTCCGGTGCTCCAGCCGATTGACAGGCACCCCCGGCAGCACATAGGGGCCGGCCATGTCTGGAAACAACCGCGCCGAGCGCGTCGCTGGCGAAATTCAGTCGGCGCTCTCCTCTATCCTGCGTGACGGTCTCAAAGACCCCCGCGTAGGCCCGCTCACCCTCACGACCGTGCGGGTCAGCGCCGACCTCCGCGTCGCGCGGATCAACTTCGTCCCCCTCGGGGGCGACGGCGATCCCGTCGAGATCGTCGAGGGGCTGGAGTCAGCCCTGGGCTTCCTGCGGCGGCAGCTCGGCCGGCAGCTGCGCCTGCGGCATGTGCCCGAGCTGCACTTCCACCTCGACACCCACCTCGACCAGGCCATGCACATGACGGACCTGCTGGACCAGCTCTCCGCTGAACGCGCCGTGCGCGAGGGCGGCGAGGAGTGAGGCCGGCCTTCCTGGTCATCGACAAGCCCGTCGGAATCACGAGTCACGACGTGGTGGCGATCCTGCGGGCCGTCCTCGGCATCAAGAAGGTGGGGCACACGGGCACCCTCGATCCGTTCGCGACCGGCGTGCTCCCGCTCGCGCTGGGTCCTGCCACGCGGCTCATCCAGTACCTTGACGAAGATCTGAAGGTCTACGACGCGACCATCCAGCTCGGGGCGGCCACCGACACCGGCGATCCCACCGGGGAGGTGATCCGCGAGGCGGCCATCCCCGCCTGGACCGACGCCGACCTCGTGGCGCTGCTCGACTCCTTCGTCGGTCCGCGCATGCAGACCCCGCCTCGATACTCGGCGGTGAAGGTCAAGGGGAAGCCGCTCTACAAGTACGCCCGAGAGGGCAAGGACGTCACGGCCAAGGCGCGTCCGATTCGGATCGACCGGGTGGCGCTGCTCGAGCGCGGGGACGACTGGCTTCGGGTGGAGATCACCTGCGGTCGCGGCACCTACGCGCGCGTGCTCGCCGACGAGATCGCCGAACAGATGGGCACCGCCGGTCACCTGAGCGCGCTGCGCCGCACCCGGAGCGGGCCCTTTGGCATCGATCAGGGGCTCGACATGCCCACGCTGAGCGAGGTGGTGGCCGAGCGCGCCGACTGGCGGCCCGTGCTTCGACCGGCCCGGGGCGCTGAGCGCGTGTCGTGGCGCCCGCGCGACGACGTGCGTGCCGACTTGGCGCCGCGCCTGATCACGCCGGTCCAGGCCCTCTCGCATCTCCCGCTGATCGACGTCCCCCCGCCGCTCCGGGACCGCGTGCTCAACGGCGGCGCGACGCCACCGCCGCCTGCCGGTGTCGAGCCCGGCGACCGCTACCTCGTGGTCGAAGGCGACCGGCTGCTCGCCGTGGCGGAGCGTCAAGCGGATGGCCCCCGCGCGCTCCGGGTGATGCCGCGCGGGTGAGGTACCCCTCGGGCGCCCCCGCGGCGGGGGCGCTGCAGATCAGGGCTTCGGCGGGGTCTGCGGCCGCGGCGGGAAGCGCCGGCGCAGGATGCGCCAGCCGACGAGCGCCAGCAGGAGCCCGAAGCCGATCCCACCGATGAACCGGAAGTTGTCGAGGAAGCCGAGCACCCGGCTGAGGTCGTCGGCG
>JBDQIL010000106.1:0-8740 GCA_040264415.1 Myxococcota bacterium | reverse complement strand
TGCCACGGCCTGTGGGCCTGGGTGCCGGCCGCGGCCCGCGACGGCATCCTCACCCTGCTCGGGCGGCTCGCCGACGGCGGGGTGGCCTACGTCTCCGCCGACATCCTCCCGGGCGCACGCCTGCGGCAGATGAGCCGCGACCTGCTGCACTTCCACGACCCCACGGGCGACCCGCCCGACGTGCGCATGCGCCAGGCCATCGGCGTGCTCGAGGCCGTGGCCGGCGCGGCGCCCGAGTCCAGCGTGCAGGGCGGCTTCTTCCGCAAAGAGGCCGAGCGGGCGAGGGGAAACGGCCCGTCCTTCGTCTTCCACGACCGGCTGAGCGAGCACTACGAGCCCATGCTCCTGGTGGACATGGTGCGCGAGGCGAAGGGCGCGGGGCTGCGCTTTCTGGGCGACGCCTGCCCGAGCCTGATGGTCACCTCGCCGGTGCCCGAGGCCCTCCGCGGGCCGCTCGACGCCGCCCAGGCACCCCTCGAGCTGGGGCTGCAATACGCCGACTTCGTGCTGCGGCGGGTCTTCCGGCGCGCGCTGTTCATCCGCACCGAGGCCGCGCTCGCGTGGCCGCCGCCGCTCGACCGCGTGGGGGCGATGCACGTGCGGGGCCAGGTGCAGGCCAGCGCGGTGCGGGGAGACGAGGCCCTGGGCATCGAGGCCGCGGTGCTGGACCGCATCTCGGCGGCCTACCCCGAGTCGGTGCCCGTGGCCGACCTCGCCCCGGACGACGACCCGGTGCTGCAGCGGCGCGTCCGCGCGCTGCTGGTCCAGACCTGGCTGGCCGAGTCGCTCCACCTGCTGGTGCGCCCGTCTCCGGTTCAGCGGACCGTGCCGGACCGTCCCCGGGTGCCGGCCTTCTCGCGGCGCTGCGCCGCGCGCGGGGGCGACCGCTTCGTCAACGCCCTGCACGGAATGGTGCGGGTCGAGCCGCTGCACCGCGCCCTCGTGCCCGCGCTGGACGGCACCCGCGACCGCGCGGCGCTGCTGGACGTGGCCGTGGGGGCGGCGTCGGAGGGACCGGTCGAGGTGGTGGTGGACGATCGCCGGGTGACCGATCCGGCGGCGGTCCGTCCGCTGGTCGACGCCATGCTCGACGAGGCCCTCACCGATCTGGCCCAGGTGGGGCTGGTGTGGGCGGACGGGGCGACGTGAGACCGGCCGCTCTGGAGGTCGGGCCGGCACCCGCGCCGCCCTTCGGCGGGCGCCGCCCGATCAGCGCGCCCGCAGCACCCGGCCGTAGCCGTCAGCCGTCCCGAAGTCCGCCGAGAAGGCGCCCTCATCCCAGGCCACCCGCCCCCCGATGACCACCGCGCGCACCGCGTCGTCGTTGCGGCGCACCACGCGCTGCAGCCGGTCGAATCCGGACACCGGCGCCTCGGTGGCCCGCTCCACCTGCTCGGTCAGCCCCGCGGGGTCGACCCCCACGAGGTCGGCGCGCCGACCCACGGCCAGATGGCCGGCGTCGATGCCCAGCCAGTCGCCGATCTCTCCGGTCAGGCGGTGGACGGCCTGGCCCACCGACAAGAAGGAGCGCCCGGCGCGCTCGGCCTGCCGAACCCGGTACAGCAGCCGCAGGCCGAAGTTGTAGTACGCCATGTTGCGCAGGTGGGCGCCGGCGTCGCTGAAGCCCACCAAGATGTCGGGCCGGGTGAGGATCCACTCGAGCACCGCCGGTCGATCGTTGGCGACCACCGTGTACCAGCGCAGGTCGTCGCCATGCTCGGCCTGCAGGTCGAGGAAGCAGTCGATGGGATCTTGGCTGCGGGCGGCGGCCACCTGCGCGAAGCTCTGACCCACCACCGTCGGGTCGGGGCACGCGAGGATCTCGGTGTCGTCGAAGTCTCGGTGGAAGGCACGCCCGGTGAGCCAGGCGCTCCAGTCCCGCCGGAAGCGCGCGCGGAAGGCGGGGTCGCGCAGCAGGGCGGCCCGCTCGTCGGGGTCTTGCACATGCAGGGCGGCGGTCCCCGCGCCGATCTCCTCCAAGACCGGCACCTCGAGGCCATCGGTCCAGAGATCGAAGGGACAGGGCAGCGCCTGGAACCGAAGATCGCCACCCAACACGGCGTTGACGAAGCGGGCGCCCCAGGCAGCCAGCCGGGGGGCGATGCGGTCGGCCTTGGGGTCCATCAAGGCGAGCAAGGTGGTGCGCAAGCGCGGCCGGCCGATGGCCACGGCGGACGCCAGAAACAGCAGCACGTTGACCTTGGTGGCCAGGTTCGGGACCGCCTGCAGCACCCGATCGCGGCGGCGCAGCACCCGCATCAAACGGCGGTACTCGCCCCAGGTGGCGTGCACCGACGGCGTGGGCTTGGAGCGGTGGTCGGTGCCGTCCATCTTGTCCCACGGCAGCGTGTTGATGGACAGGCCGAGGTAGCCGGCGTCGAGCGCGTGCTCGACCAGCGCGTCCATCTGATCGGCCTCGCGCGCGGAGGGTCGCACGGCAGGGTCGAGCGACCGGTCGATGCCCAGCACGTGGGCCCGAATCGTGGAGTGGCCGAGCATGCAGGTGACGTTGGGGCCCAGGGGCAGCTGCTCGAGGTGGTCGAGGTAGCCGGCGGGGTCGTCCCAATCGACGATGCGTTCGAGCAGGGGGAGCACCGTGGCCCGGGGGATGCCCTCGACCCGGCAGAACATGTCGGCCAGATCGACCGGTCGCCCCACCGCCATGCTCAGCCCACACGAGCCCAGGGCGATGGTGGTCACCCCATGCCGCACCGACTCGCCCAACGCCGGCGCCAGCTCGATCTCCGCGTCGTAGTGGGTGTGCAGATCGATGAAGCCCGGGGTCACCCAGCGGCCCCGGGCGTCGATCACCTGGGCGCCGGGCGGCGGCGCGATGGCGGGCGCGATGGCGACCACGCGCCCGTCTTCGACCAGCACATCGGCCGGCAGGCCCGCCGCGCGGGGATCGGCGGGGTCGGGGACCGCCGCGCCATCGAAGACGCGGCCGCCCTGCACGAGCAGGGGAGGGGGCAAGGACATAGAGACTCCGGGCGTCGCGGGCCCATGGTAGCCCACCCCCGACGCGGACCGAATGGCGCTACTCGGGCCACCGCCGCAGGCTGTCGGCGGGCATGTGCCAGTGGCCGAGATCGACCCCTGCCGCACCCCAGGGCCACCAGCCGGCCACCGGGCCGTGCTCGACGTGGAAGTCCTGCGCTGGCATGAAGCCCTCCCCAAGCAGCAACAGGGTCTGGTCACCGCGCGTGGCCACGTCGAGGATGACCACCGCGTGCCCCGGTGAGCCCCCCTGCACCAGCACGTCACCGGCGCGCGGGCGCGCGGCCGGCGTGGTCTCGTAGGCTTGAAGCGAGCGGGTGCCCGCCCACATGAAGACGTGGGAGAGCCAGCGGTCCCAGGTCTGGCCGGCCGGATCGGAGGCGCGCCAGCGAATGCCACCAGCGGCCGCGTAGGGGGTCTCGCCCGCGCGAAAGCGCGCCCACGGCAGCGGGTCGCCGGAGGTCGCGCGAAAGGACAGCGCGTCGGCGCGACCCTGGGCGCGCATGAATTCGGCGCGCAGCCGGATCGCCGAGTCGGCGCACTGCTGGAGATCGCCGCGCACCAGCGGCAGGTCGACGGGGCGGCCGTCATGGGCGACCGGGCGGCCGTCATGGGTGAGGATGCGGGCGCCTTGCGGGCGCAGGGGGAGCGCCTGCAGCCACGCCCCGAAGGCGTCGTCTGGAGCACGGGCGGCGCCGTCGGGCGGCGGGTAGGCCGCGCCCACCGACGTGGCGACGGCAGCGACAGACCAGAGGGCGAGGGAGAGCATGATCGTCTCGACACCCGCGACCGCCCCGGGGTTCCCGCGGTACCCTGCCGGCATGCGCACCCTCCCCTTGCTGATCATGGCCCTCGGCTGCCACACCGACCCGGCGGGCGCCAACCGAACCCCCGCCACCGACCCGCCGCCGCTCGGCATCCCGCTGGTAGACGACGGGGTCACCTACGCCGGCGCTGCCGCGATCGACCTCACCCCCGACTTCTTCGAGACCTGGGACGACCGCAACGGCGACGGGCTGTTCGACGGCTGCCCCGACGACCCCGACGGCGCCCGCTGCGACGAGCCCTTCGACGACGTCAACGGCAACGGGTGGTTCGACGCGGTCTGGATTGGCGGCTTCTCGCCCCTGCGCCCGGCCACCGGCGTGCACGACTCGGTGGAGGTGCGCGCGGTCGTGATCAGCCAGGACGGCGACTACATCGCCCTGGTGGGCATGGACTTCGTGGGCCTGGGCTCCCCCCGGATCGACGCGGCCCGCGCGGCCCTCATGGCCGACGGCTTCGACCCCGACCGGCTGCTGGCGGCCGCGTCGCACAACCACCAGGGCCCCGACACCATGGGCCTGTGGGGCGACCCCTACGACCTCGCCGACCCCATGACGGGCATCGACGAGGCCTACCAGGTGCGGGTGTCCCAGGCCATCGAGCAGGCGGTGCGCGACGCGGCGGCCACCATGGAGCCGGTCGAGCTGCGCGTGGGCGCCCAGCGCATGCGCGATCGCGACCCCTACTTCAGCGGCGCGAACTTCGGCGGCAAGAACCCGACGGCGCGCATGCACGGCATGATCTACGACGGCCGCGACCCGGTGGTGGTCTCCGACCAGCTGCTGGTGATGCAGGGGCGTCGCGCCGACGACTCCGCGGTCTTCACCTTCACCAATTGGTCGGGACACCCCGAGGTCTGGGGCGGCGACAACGGGCTCATCTCTGCCGACTGGGTGGGCGTCACCCAAGACCTGCTCGACGCGCGCTATGGCGGCGTCACGGTGCACATGCCGGAGAGCCTGGGCGGCATGCAGTCGGCGTTGAATGGCGATCTTCCCTTGGTGGACGCCGACGGAACCCACGCCTACGCGGCCTGCTCCGCCGAGGCCGTGGCCGACGCAGCAGACCCCGGCTGCTTCGGTCGCGCCCCCGGCGACGACCGCCTCGACGCAGACGGCGACCGGGTGCCGGTCTTCGCCGAGCAAGACACCTGGGAGTTCGTGCAGAGCCACGGCTGGCACATCGCCGAAGCGGCCATCGACATCTTGGAGGAGCGGGCGGAGGTGGTCGACGCGGCGCCGCTCCGGGTCGCCTCCACCAGCGCCTGGATCCCCATCGAGAACATCGCCTACCGGCTGCTGGGGCCCCACGGCATGTTCGACCTCGACCTCGACGACGCCAGCTTCGACCGGGCGATCTGCCCCGAGGCCGACCCGGCGACCGACATCGGCTGCATCGAGACCCGCACGTCGCGCGCCCAGGTGGGGCCCGTGGCCTTCGCGGCGGTGCCCGGAGAGCTGCTGCCCGAGCTGGCGTGGGGCTTCCCCGACGACCCCCAGTGGGATCGCGAGGCCGCCGATCCCACCGCCCGGGGCGCCTCGGACAGCCGCTACTTCGTCCAGCACCCGCGCGCCTGCGACCCCATCGTCTACGCCGACTGCGCCACCGAGACCGGCAGCCTCGACGGCTGCGACTGCACGGCGATGCACGCCGTGCCCTACACGCTCAGCCACGACCCCGCGGTGCCGCCCCTGCTCGACCTGCTCGACGCCCCCGACGTCCGCTACCGGGCGGTGCTCGGCATGACCGACAACTACCTCAGCTACATCGTGCCCGAGCCCGACTTCAACACGGCCGTCAGCCTGCTCACCGACGACGGCGACCACTACGAGGACACGGTGAGCCCGGCCCACAACTTCGCCACCAAGCTGCAGGCCGCCCAGCTTGAGCTGGACGTGGCCTGGTAGCCACCGCGAGGCGGGCCCGCCGCACCGGGCGGGGCGCTACTCTTGGCAGTCGTCGGCCTCGGCGGTGGCGTCGAACACACCCTCGATGGAGCTGCAGTCGGCCGACTCGAAGGCGTCGATGCCGCACTGCCACTCAGCGGCGGTGGTCTCCTCGGCCTCGTCGCTGTCGCAGGCCTCCTCGATGGTGACCTCGCCATCTTCACCCACGGCCTCGATGGCGCAGGACTCGTAGGCGTCGAGGTACTCCTCGCAGGTGGCGCCCTTGCCTCCGCAGGCGGCGAGCAGGCTCAACAAGGACACGGAGAGGAGGGACGTGGCGTTCATGGGGGGCTCCATCGGCGGGGCAGGTCGGGATCGACGGGGCGGCCCTACCCCGTCGGTGCCGGCGCCTCCACGCGGCACCGCAGGCTACGCAGGGGCCATGCTGCGGTCGCTCCCCTTCCTGCTGAAGACCTCCCGCCCTGGGCTGTGGTTTCCCACGGTCTGGCTCTACCTGCTGCCGCTGGCGGGGGCCCCGCTCCCGCTGCGCTCCGCGGCCTTCTGGGTGGGCCTCGTGGCCGTGACCTTCCCCCTCAACCTGGTGGTCTACGGCTGGAATGATCGGGTGGACCGCGAGACGGACCGGATCAACCCCCGAAAGGACTCGTGGCTCTTCGGCGCCCGGGGCACCGACGCCCAGCTCGACCGACTGCCAGCCGCCATGGCCGCCATCGGCTTGTCGACGCTGGGGGTGCTGGTGGCGCTCTCTGGGCCCGCCGTGCTCGGCGTGGGCGCCGCCATCGCGGCCTTCTGCTGGGCCTACAACCACCCGACGGCCGGGCTGCGCGGCCGGCCGCCCGGCGACCTGCTCTGCCAAGCCGGCTACCTGCTCGTGGTCGCCCTGTCGTGCCAGGTCAACGCCGCGCCCGCGCCGGCCCTCGGCAGCTGGCTGTACCTCGGCCTTTTCTGTGCCCAGGCGCAGCTCATCGGCGAGGTGATGGACATCACCCCCGACCGCGCCGCCGGGCGGGCCACGACCGCGACGGTGCTCGGCAGCCGACGCGCGCGCTCGCTCATCATCGGGGTCGTCTCCGCCGAGATCGGCGTGGTGGCGGTTCACTTCCGCGACCCGGTCTTCGCGGGCGGCTTGGCACTGCTGCTGGCGTGGCTGGTCCTCGACCGACTCGTCCTCTTCCCCCAGGGCGACTACCAGCCCTGGCAGATGAAGGCGCTCGGCGTGCTGGGCAACGTCGCGGCGGTCGGGAGCATCGTCTACGTGCAGGCCACGGGCCTGTTCGCCGGGTGAGGGCGCGGGCGGGCGCCCGAGGTCGGGCGCCCGCGCGGCTGCCGGCTACGCGATGCGCGCCCGCACGGCCTCGAGCACCCCGTGCGACGGCACCTGCGTGAGCTCCTTGACCAGGGTGACGTCGATGGCATCGAGCGTGGCGCTGTGGAGGTCATCGCGCAGGTAGCCGAGGAAGGTGGGCGGCGCGGCGAGCACGATCCGGTCGAAGGCGTCGAGGTGCCTGGACTTGTCGAGCCACTCGGCGAGCTCCTTGGAGAAGGTGCGCGCCTCGTGGTCGTGGGCGCCGTCTGCGGTGGAGGTGCGCCCGTGACGCACGCCGTCCTGGCCCCCGGTCGCGGCGCGGCGGCCGCCATCGTCGGTGGTGATCTCGCTGCTCTTCAAGCGACTCTCCGGGTGCTCGAAGCTGCGCACCTCCTCGGGCGTCTCGTTCAACGAAGCGTCGGTCCGGTAGATCCGAGCGCGCGCGCTGTCGGCCAAGACGATCCAGGTGTTGAGGGGAGGGGTGCGGTCTGCCATGGGGGCTCCTGTGCGGGTGCGTCTCTCCTGTAGCGGCCGGACACCCCGCCCAAAGGGCGCCCCCCAACGCGCCGCCGTGGCGTAGGCTCACGGCTCCTCCGCCGCCGAGGCCGACATGTGGCTCTGGATCGCCCTGGCCTGCACCGCGCCCCCCAGCTCCACAGACCCCACCGCAGACGCGGCGGCAGACGGCGCGGCCTCCGGTGGAGACTCCGGGGCCGCGAGCCGCGGCGACCGCCCCTCGCCGCCGCCCTCGGTGGTGCCTGCGACCGACCGCCTGGTCGGGTTCGCCGACGTGCACGGCGACCTGCAGGCCACCCTCGACGTGCTCGCGCTGGCCGGCCTCATCGACGGGGACGGGCGATGGGCTGGGGGCGAGACCGTCGCGGTGCAGACCGGCGACCAGCTCGACCGCGGCGACGACGAGCGCGCCATCCTCGACCTGTTCGAGCGCCTGTCCGCCGAAGCCTGGGCGGCCGGGGGCGCGTTCTACCCGCTGCTCGGCAACCACGAGACGATGAACGTCGAGCTCGACTTTCGCTACGTCACCGCGGGCGGCTTCGCCGACTTCGCCGACACCGACTACGCGCCCGACGACCACCTGGTGTCGGCGTTCCCGCCGGTGGAGCGGGGCCGCGCCGCCGCCTTCCGGCCCGGCGGACCGGTGGCCCGCACCCTGGCCACCCACAACCTCGCCATGCAGGTGGGCGACACGGTCTTCGTGCACGGCGGCGTGCTGCCGGCCCACGCCGAGGTCGGCCTCGAGACCATCAACGCCGAGGTGCAGGCGTGGATGCGGGGGGAGGCCCCGCCGCCCGAGGCCTGGCTCGACGGCGACGGCCCGGTCTGGACCCGGGACTACTCCGACGACGACGTGGCTCCAGACTGCGACGCCCTCACCGAGGCCCTCGACCGCCTGGGCGCCGAGCGCATGGTGGTCGGCCACACGGTCCAAGACCGGGCGAACCCCGCGTGCGGCGGGCGGGTGTGGCGCCTGGATGTGGGCATGGCGGCCCACTACGGCGGCGCCCCAGCGGCCCTCGAGGTCCGAGCCGGCCAGGCCACGCTGATCGAGGGGCGGGCCGCGGCCCGGTCGACCGCCCGGCACCCGGCCCGGGACGACATCTGGCCCGGCGCCGTCGGGGCCCCCCGCGCCACCGCGAGGCGGGCCGACGCCGACCGCTAGTTCACCGGGCCGGATGTGGCGATC
>JBDQIL010000105.1:0-8748 GCA_040264415.1 Myxococcota bacterium | reverse complement strand
TCCCTGGAGGCCCCGCACCATCGCGGTGCCCTCCCACGGGGCGATCGCCGATCCGTCGAGCTCGGTCGCCTTGCGAAAGTCCTGGGCTGCTCGGTCGAGCTCGCCCAGGTCCAGGTGGGCGCGCCCCCGAACGAACCAGGCCCGAGAGCCGCCATCGAGTTGGACCGCGCGCTCGGCATGGACCAGGGCCGTGGTGGGGCGCTCGAGCTGGAGGTAGAGCTCGCCCAGCGCGACGTGGGGCTCGGGGCGGGTGGGGCCGGCGAGGCTCGACGCGCGCCGCAGGGCCTGCTCGGCGCCGGCGCCGTCGCCCTTCTCCATGCGCAGCGCCCCCAGCCGCTGCCAGGTGGTCCAGTCCTGCCCGTGGGCTGTCGTGGCCTCTTGCAGGTAGCGCTCGGCGGCGTCGAGATCGCGCCGGGCGCGGGCGGTGCGCGCGAGCCCGTTGAGCGCGCCGAGATCGCCGGGGGACAGCTCCAGGACGCCCTCGTACAGATCGACAGCGGCGTTGAAGTTCTTCTGCTCGAGGGCGATGTCGGCCAGCAGCAGGGCAGGCTCGGGGCTGCGCGGAGACAGCATGCGGGCGGTGGTGGCGAACCGCTGGGCGTCTTGCCAGCCGCTCGACGTGGCGCCTTCGATCTGGGCGCGGAGCAGCGCCTTGCGCGCCTGATCCATGTGCGGCTCGATGAGGACCGAGAGGGCCTGGGTCGCGACCGCGCCCTCTTGCTTGACCAGGCGGCGGGCCGCCTCGAAGACGTCGCCCATGTCGCCCTGGGCGGCCTCCCCCAGCAGGCGCAAGAAGGTGGCGCGAGCTGCGAGCCGCGCCTCGAGGACCCCGTCTTTGAAGGGGCGGCCGGTGAGATCCCAGATGGCCGCGGGGGCGGCCACGCGGTCTGCCAGCGTGTCGAGATGGAGGCGCGGGCGTTCGCGCACGGCAGCGCTCAGCCGCCAGGGCGACCAGGGGCGGCCACGGTCTGCCCCCCAGGACCGCGCTGTGGCGCGGTCGCCGATGGCGAACGACGCCAGGATGTCGGCCCCGGGCAGCCCGAGGGCGGCCATCTGGTCTGTCTGGAGCAACGCGCCGGTCAAGAACCGATCGAGACGGGGGGGGGCGTCACTTGCGACGAGGATCAGGCTGTCGACGCCGGAGGGCGGCAGCCAGAGCTGCACCGAGTCGAAGCGCGCCGCGACGTCGGCGGCGACCTGGGCCGGCCCGCCCGCGCCCCACCACCGGAGGTGCAGCACGAGGATGTAGTGCCCCCCGGGCGCCAACCGCGTCCGAACGGCGTCGAGGTGGGACGGATCGGGTGCGCCGTGGGCGGCATCGCGCCACGGGGCCCGCACGACCTCGAGGATCAGATCCTGCTCGCCACTGGCGCGAAGCACGGCCTCGGCGCTCCCCGACCACAGCTGCACGGCTGGGTGCAGCCAAGCGTCGCGGGCGCGGTCGTCGAGCGGGGCGGCGGTCTGCACCAGCGCAGGGGAGGGGACCGATACGGTGACCAGACCGGGGCGCCGGTCGAGCAGCGGCTCGAGGGCGCGCGCGGTGGTGTCGCCCAACAGCAGCGCGCGGTCGACCGGCGTGGTTCCGCGCAGCGCGCCGCCCAAGAGCCCGGCCATGCGCTCCGCGTCGGCGTCGCGCCCCCGAGACTGGGCGAGTGAGCCGTCCAGCTCGGCGGTCCAGGCGGGCGACGCCGGACGTGCGGCTGCGGGGGCAAAGGCGGCGTCGTCGGCGCGAACGGTCCAGCAGCCCGCGGGGGCGCAGGCCCCGTCGGCCGTGCGCTGGGAGGCGCGGGCGAGTGCGTCTCTCTCGACCTGGTCGGGGTCTTGCAACAGGCGCCACGCGCCCACGGCGGCCTCGGTCGGGGGCGTGGGTCCCCGGAGCGCCAGCGCGACGGCGCCCGCGACCAGCAGCAGCCCCAGCCCCCGCCGGCGGGCCTTGCTGCTGGCGAGCACGGTGGCGCCGCCCAAGCCACCGAGGATCCAGGCGATGGGTGGCGCGAGCGTGGCGCCGACCGTCAGCCCCGCGGCCCACGCGGCGCCATCGATGGGTCGCCCCACCCGACCGGTGGCCAGGCCACCGACGAGACCGAGGGCGAAGCCGAGACCGGCGGGCGGCAGCACGAGCAGCCACCGCGGATCGACGCCCGCGCCCGGCGCCACCATCACCAGATCGCGTGCGAGCCCTGCAGCCGCGGCCTGCAGCAGGGCGAGCGAGGCGAGGCCGGCACCAGCCAGCATCAGCCTTCGCCCCGCGGCCTCCGGGCTGCGAAGCCGCCCGACCGCCAGCCCGAGCAACGCGGCGGCACCAAACGCCGCGAGGCCGTCCGCGGCGGGCGCGACGACCGCCCGGACCGCTGCTGCCATGGGCAGGCTCGCCGCGCCGATGGCGGCGAGCGCCGCCCCGGTGGCGGCGACGTCGGACGCCCGCGCCGCCCGATCTCTCGCGCGTGGGGGGGAGACCAGGAGCGCAGCCCCACCCGCGAGGAGCGCGGCGCCCCAGGCCGGCAGCGACACGCCGACCACCAGGCCGATGGCCGCGACCGCGGGGCCGTGCGCCCGCGCCGCGCCGCCGGCCCCAGCCAGCCCGCGCGCCATCGGCACCAAGGCGGCACCCCAGAGCGCGCCGAGCACCACAGGCGTGGCGGCCGGCATGAGCCCCACCCGACCCAGTCCGGTGGTGAGCGCCGGGGCCAACAGGACGAACAGCAAGGGCATCGCCGCCGCGACCGCGCGCGCCGCCCACCTCGGGCGGTCTCCGCTGGCCGCGGGCCAGGCCGAGCCCACCGCGAGCGCGCCCGCGCCCCCGGCGACCATCGCCGCCACGGCCGCTGGTACCGCGCCAACGAGGCCCACGATGAGCCGACCACCTGCAGCCGCCGACAGCCCACAGGCGAGGGCGGCGGCGCCGCGAACGGCGATGGGAGCGAAGCGGTTCATCCAGGTGCGGTCCTTATCCCACTGGGCAGGAGGCACCCCAGCCGCCGGCCGCGCGGCCTACCCCAGTTGACCGGTGGGTGCCCCGGTTGGTATTCCACGGGTCCGCGGCAGACTGGAATCTTTTTCAGGTCTTTACCTGTCAACACCTGATGCGGTATGCTCCTCGCGACCCGACGTCGCACCCACGGGCCCCGGCCCACTCCCCCACTCCTCTCTTCCAGGCATCGGTCCCATGGGCCTCTTCAACCGACGCCGCCCTTCAATCGGGCTCGACATCGGCTCCAGCCACATCAAGTTGATGGAGCTGGAGCACGATGCGCGCAGCGATCGATACCGCCTCGTGAACTTCGGGATGGCGAAGCTGCCCCCCGAGGCGATCGTCGATGGTGCGGTGATGAACACGAACGTCATCGTCGATGCCATCCGCGAGCTGGTGCAGCAGCACCGGGTCAAGGCGAAGAACGTCGTCGCGTCCGTCTCTGGCAACGCGGTCATCATCAAGCGGGTCAACCTCCCGCAGATGAGCCTCGACGAGCTGGAGGAGAGCATCCAGTGGGAGGCCGAGCAGTACATCCCCTTCGACATCAACGACGTCAACATCGACGTCCAGATCCTCGAGGGGGCCAGCGACGACCCGGGCCAGATGGACGTCTTGCTGGTGGCCGCTCGCAAGGAGCTGGTCAACGAGTACCAGAGCCTCATCAGCCAGGCCGGACTCAAGCCGTCCGTGGTCGATGTCGATGCGTTCGCCGTCGCCAACATGTTCGAGCTCAACTACGAGATCCCCGACCAGACGGTCGCCCTCGTCAATATTGGCGCGAGCAACGTCAACATCCACATCCTGCGTCAGGGCGTCAGCGCCTTCACGCGAGACGTGGGCCTGGGCGGCCGTCAGTTCACCGAGGAGATCCAGCGCACGCTGAACATCTCCTACGAGGAGGCCGAGGCCATGAAGGTCGGAGGCGATGAGCACGACCACAACGCGGTGGTCCCAGAGGAGATCGAGCAGGTGCTCGCGCAGGTCGGCGAGTCTCTCGCCACCGAGGTGCAGCGGTCGCTCGACTTCTACCTCTCGACCTCCGCCGACGAGGGCATCTCGCAGGTCTACCTCTCCGGAGGCGCGGCCCGCACGCCCGGCCTGTCCCGGGCGATTCAGCAGCAGACCGGCTTGCCGGTCGAGATCGTCGATCCCTTCCGCAAGATCCAGATCGACGAGCGAGCATTCAACCCCGCCTTCCTCGGTGACGTGGCGCCTCAAGCCGCTGTCGTCGTCGGGCTGGCAATGCGGAGGCCTGGCGACCGATGATTCGGATCAACCTCCTCCCGATCAAGACCTCCCGCCGTCAGGAGGCCGTCAAGGGCGAGCTGATGCTCGCCGGCGCCGCCGCGGGCGGCGTGCTCCTCCTGCTGGTGGGTTTTCAGGGCATGCTGCAGGCCAGCGTCAAAGATGTCCAGGCCGAGAACACTCTGCTCCAGCAGGAAATCGACCAGGTCAAGAACATCGTCGAAGAGGTCAAGCAGATGGAGCAGATGAAGGTCGAGCTCCAGAAGAAGCTGATCGTCATCAAGCAGCTCAAGGCCAACAAGACGGGCCCGGTTCACATGCTCGACCAGCTCGGGCTCGCGACGCCCGAGAAGCTCCAGCTCATCAGCCTCGACGAGAAGGGCGGACGAATCGAGCTCACCGGCAACTCGGTGAGCAACGAGATCATCAGCCAGTTCCTGTCGAACCTCGAGAAGTCCGAGTACTTCACCGACGTCTTCCTCAACGAGATCGACCAATCGGAGAAGGACGGCGTGAAGCTCAAGGACTTCTCCATCACCGCGCGGCTCGTGGTGCCGGGCTCCACCAGCACGCCTGCCGCTGGCAGCGAGGGTTGAGGGCGCCATGAACGTCAACACCATCATCGAGCGCCTCTCCAAGGTCCCGCGCACCCAGCGCATGGTGCTCTACGGCGTGCTCGTGGTGATCCTGGCGGTGGCTTTCTGGCTGCTCGTCTACCTCCCCACCGGCGACAAGCTCGACCAGCTCGAGGCCAAGCAGGTCGAGCTGAAGGCCGACAAGTCGGCCGTGGACGAGCGGGTCAAGAACGCCGAGCAGTTCCGCACCGAGCTCGACCAGCTCAACGAGGACCTGAAGCAGGCCCTCAAGGAGCTCCCGAACGATCGGGAGATCCCCGGGCTGCTCAAGGGCATCAGCACGCTGGGCAAGAAGGCAGGCCTCGAGGTCCGTCGCTTCCAGCCGCTCCCTGAAGAGAAGCGCGAGTACGTGGCCGCGGTGCCGGTCTCCCTCGAGGTCTCCGGCAGCTTCCACGAGGTGGCGATGTTCTTCGACCGCCTCAGCAAGATGAACCGGATCGTCTACGTGCAGAACATCGAGATCGGTGATCCCCAAGAGCGCGGCGGCAAGGTCTTCCTGACGGTCGAGGGCAACGCCGTGACCTTCCGCTTCCTCAAGGACGACGAGCGCGCCTCGGTCGGAAAGAGCAAGGGCAAGCGCGGCCGCAAGCGCGCGAAGGGGGGCAACTGAGATGGGCAACCTGATGCGATTCGCGCCAGCGCTCCTCCTGCTCGTCGCAGGCTGCGAGTACCTGGTGGACGGCAAGGGCGACCCCGCCGCCGTCAAGCCGGCAGCGACCGCCGCGCCGCCGCCGGCGGCCGCAAAGAAGGCGAAGAAGCGGGATCCGCTCGACGTCGCCATCGAGGCCGCTGAGAGCTACTCCTACAACCCGATCGGCAAGCGGGATCCGTTCCGCTCGTTCCTGAACTTCGAGTCATCGTCGGGTCAAGGCGAGGGCACGCTGCCCACGCAGAAGTACGAGATCGACCAGTACCAGCTCGCCGGGCTCATCTGGGGCGTCGACCGCCCCCGTGCCCTCGTCGAGGATCCCGACCGGAAGGGCCATGTGCTCGAGATTGGGACGTACATTGGCAAGAACTGGGGCAAGGTCACCCAGATCACGAGCGGCGAAGTCATCGTCACAGAGGAATACCAGACCCTCGACGGCGAGCTGGTCGTCAACAACATCAGCCTCACCCTGCCCGTCGGCGACAACGCCGACCTGGTGCAGTGATGAAGGACTTTGGAGTCCACACCATGCGCAGCGCACGGAGCCTCCTCACCGTGCTCGCCCTGACGGCTACCGTCGTGAGCGTGCCGGTCATCGCAGGAGACCTGAACGTCGAGGGCCTGCAGGTCGTCGCTGGCGACCAGCCAGAGGTCCTCATTCAGCT
Source organism: Myxococcota bacterium (assembly GCA_040264415.1). Lineage (GTDB taxonomy): Bacteria > Myxococcota_A > UBA796 > UBA796 > UBA2385 > M30B51. The sequence continues at coordinate 2,580 of JBDQIL010000105.1, read as the reverse complement.
CGACGACACGGCGGAGGGATCGGCGGTCAGCACGTTCACCCTCTCCGGGCCGGATCGACTGGTCGTCGACATCCCAGACACGCGCACCAACCTGGCCGTCAGCGAGCTCGACTCGGATGACGCGCTGGTGGACCGGGTCGAGATCACCGAGTTCGATGACGGCAACGGCTACATCACTCGGATCACGCTCTTCCTGTCTCGTCCTGCGAGCACGGTTCAGCCGCAGGTCACCACCGACGGGCGCCAGGTGCGCGTCCGCTTGGAGACCTCCGCCGCGATCATGGGCGATCCGCTGGCTGAAGCCATGGGTCCCGAGACCGGCGGCAACGCCGAGATCGGCTCTGGTGGTCCCGCGCTCCGCGCTGACCGCGATCCGTCGGGCCCGAACCGCATCGCTGCCCAAAATTCTGTGGCGTCCCTCGACTTCCAGAACCTGGACAGCACCAGTCGGGTGGTGATCGGCCTCAAGGGCACCGACGCCTACGAGGTCAACCAGCCACAGCCGAACCTGATCACCGTGGACGTGCCTGGGGCCTTCCTGCCCCAGAGCCTCCGCCGCGTGCTCGACACCAGCGAGTTCTTGAGCCCGGTCCGCATGGTGCGCGCCTACCGCACCGGCTCCGGCTCACGGATCGCGATCAGCCTCCGCTCCGAGACCACCTACACGGTGGGTACGGGCGAGGGCGGCCTCGTGTACGTAGACGTGGTGGTCCCGGCGCAGATGCTGCAGGATCGCGAGCTGTCTCAGCAGGGCTTCCAGTCGGTGGCTCCGTCGAACAGCGACGGCGGCCGCATGCAGAGCGCCACCGGCAAAGAGGTGCTCATCGGATCCGACGGCCGGTCGATGGACCCCGCTGCCGTCTACGGCGTCGGCGGCGGCGCCATGGGCCCGAACACCAGCATGGGCATGGCCGCTGGCTTCACCTTCGACCAGTCGAGCGCGTCGTCGATGCCCTTCCAGGGCCGGCGCATCAGCCTCGACTTCGTAGACGCTGACATCCACAGCATCTTCCGGCTCATCAGCCACGTCTCCCGGCTCAACATCGTCTCGAGTGACGACGTGCAGGGCAACGTGACCGTGCGCATGACCGATGTCCCGTGGGACCAGGCGCTCGCTGCGGTGCTGCAGGCCAAGGGCCTCGGCTCGCAGAAGTTCGGCAACATCATCCGGGTCGCGCCGATCGAGACCATCAAGGCCGAGCAGCAGGCGGCGCTTGAGACCCAGCGCGCGATCGACGACATGACCGAGCTGCAGCTCCTCATCCTGCCGCTCAACTATGTGCAGGCCGACAACATCCGGGAGCAGGTGGGCGAGGTCTTGAGCGAGCGCGGCAGCGTGCAGGTCGATTCGACCTCCAACCAGCTCATCGTGCAGGAGACCGAGCAGAAGCTGGCTCAGGTTCGCGAGCTGGTGCGCAACATGGACCGCCAGACCCCCCAGGTGCTCATCGAGGCGCGGGTGGTCGAGGCCAACTCCAACTACGCGCGCGCGCTGGGCATCCAGTGGGGCGCCGAGGTCGATGCGAGCACTCGCACCGGCTACTCGACCGGCTTGTTCTTCCCGAACAGCGTCGGCGCGAGCGGCGCGCTCAACACCGCGGGCGGCACGCAGTTCTACGAGCCGGGTGCCGACAGCCTCATGGTCGACATGGGGGCCGAGGGGGCCATGTCCGGTGTCTCCTTCAACCTGGGCAGCATCCCCGGCCTCGTTGATCTCGACGCCCGCCTCTCGGCCATGGAGTCGGATGGTTGGGGCAAGGTGGTCAGCCAGCCGCGCGTGACGACCCTCGACAACCGCACGGCGACCATCAGCCAGGGGCAGCGCATCCCGTTCCTGAGCACGTCGGCGGGTGGTACGAACGTCCAGTTCATCGAGGCCACGCTCCAGCTCGAGGTCACGCCGCACATCACCAGCGACGACAAGGTCTTCCTGGCGATCACGGTGACGAACAACCGCGCCGACTTCTCTCAGCTGGTGCAGGGCAACCCGGCCATCCAGATCAAGGAAGCGCAGACCGAGCTGCTGGTCGAAGACGGCGACACCACCGTGATGGGGGGCGTCTTCAGCACCGAGCAGAGCTTCAGCCAGGACACGGTCCCCGGCCTCTCGAAGATCCCTCTGCTGGGGTACCTCTTCAAGAACTCGGCCGAGGCGACCACCCGCAACGAGCTGTTGGTGTTCATCACGCCCCACATCGTCACCCGCCCCACCGTGGACGGTGGCTGAGAGCGGCGGGTTGCGCGGGAGCCTCGTCTTGGGTGGCTTCATGGCGGTGGGAAAGTCCACCATTGGGCCCCGTGTCGCGCGCCGACTCGGGCTGCCCTTCGTCGACCTCGACGCCGCGGTGGAGGCGCGCTCCGGGCGCTCCATCCCGCGGATCTTCGCCGAAGAGGGCGAAGCGGGCTTTCGGGTGCTGGAGCGCGACGCGCTGGCCGCTGCGCTGGCCGGATCGCCCTGCGTGATCGCGTTGGGGGGCGGGACCCTCCATCAGCCCGACTGCCTCGAGCTCCTGTGCGGGCACACGGTGCGGGTCCTCGACGCCCCAACGCGATCACGCAGGGCGATCCGGCCAGCGCAGC
>JBDQIL010000104.1:0-8788 GCA_040264415.1 Myxococcota bacterium | reverse complement strand
CGACGGCCCAGCACCGCGAAGGTCAGCCGGTCCATCTGATGCGGGGTGAGCGGCCCCAGGGCGACCGCGGCGCTGGGGGCGGTGGGGTCGGGACACGGCGCGGGATCGCGGTCGTCGGTTGAGGCGAAGATGACGACGGATACGCCATCTTCAGCCAGCTTTCGAGACATGGCGGACAGCGCTCGGGCGGTCGCTGTGTCGGCTCGATCGAGGGCACGAAGCGTGAGGGCAGCCGACCGTTGGTCGAAGCGGGTGCGCAGGGCGAGCAAGCGCGCCAGCGCGACGCCCAGGGCCTCGGGCTCGGGCCCGGACACGCCGCCGACCTGCCCCAGCAACGCGAGCGGCTCGGCGGCCTCGGGGGCGAGCCCCAGGCCGCGGCCTGCCCGCCGCCCGATCGAGGCGAGCGCGGCAGGTCCGGGGGTCCCAGCGAGGTCGGCCTCGGCGACCAGCCAGCCGCGACGCCGGGCCTCGCTCGCGGCGTGGGCCAGCAGGCGCTCCCGACCCGAGCCCGGCGCGCCCTGGACCACCACCCAGCTCCCGGGCCGCTCTGCGTCGAGCGCGCGAATCACGGCGTCCACGGCGCGCTCACGACCGATGAGCTCTGGCGGCGCGTCGGCGGGGGCGGCCTCGCCGACGCCGCGGTGGGCCATGGCCTGCTCCAGGCGCTCCATCACCAGCCACGCCGACCCCGGGCGCCCATCGGGCTCTTTGTCGAGCATGGTCATCACCAGCGCCGACACGATCGGGGGGACGCCCGCGACCAGTGCCGCCGGCGCCGGCGGCACGTGCTCGAGGTGCTGCCGCGCGAGCTCCTGGGGGTTGTCGCCCTCGAAGGGCCGCTTCCCGGTGAGGAGCCGGTACAGGAGCACCCCGAGCGCGTAGAGGTCGGCCCGCTCGTCCACCACCTTGCCCTGGAGCTGTTCGGGCGGCGCATAGGCGAAGGTGCCGACGAACTCACCGTGGCGGGTGATCTCGTCGTGAGTCTGCAGCCACCGGGCGGTGCCGAAGTCGAGCAGACGGGCGGTGCCGTCGGCGAGCACCATCACGTTGGACGACTTGAGATCGCGGTGCACGATCCCGCGCTCGTGGAGGTAGGCCAGCGCCGAGGCCACGTCGCGGGCGATCCGGATGACCTCGGCGGTGCGGCGGGGCGTGCCCGGCCGCCCGAGCGACTTGGCGTAGACCTGGGCCGGCGCGCCGTCGAGCAGCTCCATGGTCAGGAACGGTCGCTGCTCCTGATCGAGCCCGAAGCGGTACACCCGCACGATGTGGGGGTGATCGAGTCGGGTCAGCGCGCGGTACTCCCGCCGAAATCGCGGCTGGGCGAGCCCCCGCTGGGTGAGCAGCTTGAGCGCGAGGCGCTGCCCAGACTCGGCGTCTTCGACCTCATAGACGGCCGCCATGCCGCCCCGGGCGATGGGACGCACGACCCGGTAGGGGCCGATGCGCTCGGGGGGATCAGGCGGGCGCGTCACCGCCGCAGCCTACCGCAGGCGAACTTTTTGCGGGGGGGGCCTCATCCTCCGGCGCCTCGGCTCCGTTCCTCTCAGTGACCGGTCCTCCAGGCTCCCGTGGCGGGACCTCTGGGATCCGGTCGAGTCCAGGAAGGAGGAACCCCCCATGACCATCGCTACCCTGCTCGCGCTCACGTTTCCGAACATCGCTCTCGCCGACACCATCGAGGTGACGCCGACCCCGGGCGAGCTGCAGGCCGCGGTCTCGTCGGCCGCCGACGGCGACGTCATCATGATGACCCCCGGCGCATACGGCGACGTGGTCATCGATGGGAACCGGTTCCTCACCCTCCGCCCGGCTGGCGAGGAGGCCCCCTCCCGCGAAGCGCCGGTGGTCCTTCGCAGCGTGACCGTCGTGGGCAGCAGCACCCGCGCCCAGCTCGAGGACCTGACGGTCCGCGGCGGCGACTTCGGCATCGACCTCCGCAGCGGCGCCGCCGACCTCAGCCGCGTCACCATCACCAACATCGGCGAGGAGACGCGGCCGGCCAGCGCGATCCGGGTCGCGAACGGCGCCGCCCTCACCGCCCAGGACCTGCAGGTGCGGGGCGTGGTGTCGCAGCGGGGCGCGATCGAGTCCCTCGTGGGCTCCTCGATGACCATCGAAGGCGGCGTCATCTCCGACAACCGCAGCATGAGCGACGGTGGCGCGCTCTACATCGAGGGCGGCAGCGCCACCCTCGCCGACCTGATGATGAACGACAACACCGCCGCCCGAAACGGTGGCGCGATCGCCGTGATCGGAGGCGCCGTCGAGATCGAAGAGGTGGCCTTCACCAACAACGGCGGCATGAACGGCGGCGCCCTGTTCGCCGGCGAGTACTCCACCGTGAACATGTCGGACGTGTCGTTCGACGGCAACGCGGCCCAGTCGGGCGGCCACGTCTTCGTCGCGGGCGGAGACATCACCGGAGCCCGGGGTCGATTCACCGGCGGTCAGGCGCGCCTGGGCGGCGCCTTCGCGATGGAGAAGGGCGAATTCACCTTCCTCAACTCCGAGATCACCCACCAGAGCTCGGCCGACCAGGGCGCGGTCGCGTACGTCTCGGACGGCGAGTTCTCGCTGATCTACGCCGTGATGTACCGCAACGCGGCGCAGATCGGGGCGGGCGTCGCCCAGGCGGGCGGCGACGTGATGCTGCGGGGCATCATCGCCACCAACAACAGCGGTGAGGTGCTCGCCGTCGCCGGCGGCACCACCACCTTCGACCACAGCGTGCTCTGGAACAACGAGGGCATCGACGGCTCCGTCATCGGGGTCTCGCTCCCCAGCACGGTGCTCGAGCAGCCCCCGGGCTTCGTGTCGCCCGACCTCGGCGACTTCGCCCTGGCCTCGGGCTCCCCGGCCCTCGACCGCGGCGTGGGCGAGCAGTCCGACCTCGACGGCACCCCCTCCGACTTCGGCATGTACGGCGGCCCGCAGGCCTGGCCCCTCGCCGACGCCGACGGCGACGGCTACACCCGCGGTCGCGACTGCGACGACAGCGACGCCACCATCAACGAGTCCATCAAGGACCGCTGGTACGACGGCATCGACTCGAACTGCGACCGCATGGACGACTTCGACCAGGACGGCGACGGCTTCTCGGCCTCCCCCTTCAACGGCAGCGACTGCGACGACACCGACGCCATGACCTACCCCGGCGCCGACGAGATCGAGGGCGACTTCACCGACTCGGACTGTGACGGCATCCAGGAGCCGGACATGGACGGCGACGGGTGGGGCAGCGACCTCGACTGTGACGACGACGACGCCCAGGTCAACCCCGAGGCCGAGGAGCTCTGGTACGACGGCATCGACGCCGACTGCCTGGCCGACTCCGACTACGATCGCGACGGCGACGGCTTCGACAGCGTGGCCTTCGGTGGAGCCGACTGCGACGACGCCGACCCCTTCCGCAGCCCCGCCACCGCCGAGATCGCCGACGACGGCATCGACCAGGACTGCGACGGCGAAGACCTCGCCGCCCCGTCCCGCGAAGAGGAGCCCGAGGGCATCACCGGTGACGTGGTCGAAGAGGACCCCGACGCCGTGGCCGACGCCTTCGCCCCGGCCGACTCCCGCGCGATGACCACCACCGGCTGCAGCACCACGGGTGGCGCCGGCGGTACAGGCGCCCTGGCCCTGCTCGCCGGGCTGGTGGGTCTGGTGGGCCGCCGCCGCGACTGACCTGGCTGCGGGCAGTCCGCAGGGTCGGTGGGGGGGACCTCACCGGCCCTGCCGCGTTGCTGCGCCCGGTGCCGGGCGCGGGGCTCAGGGCCCGGCAGCGCCCACGACGCCGGCCCACTCACCCGCGTCGGTGACGGCGGGCGAGCCGTAGTCCGCGCGCCACTGGGCCGCCGACTCGGTGGAGGGAAACCAGAGGCCCACCGGCTGCGCCAGGCCGAGGTCGAGCCGGGTGGCGGCGTCCGGCAGGCCGGCCAGTGCGGCCTCGGGGGGATCGTGCGCGAGCAACACCACCGACGCGTCGGGAGCGGGGGTCAGCCGGGCCCGGCGATCGCCGCGGTCGGCCTGCAGCCAGGCCGCCAGGCTGACCGCGAGCGGCTCGAGGCCCACCGGGCGCCCCCACCAGGCCGCTTCGATCTGCACCGGGCCGGGCGACACGGCCAGGACCCTTCGGGCGACGCGATCGACATCGCCTGGGCCGATCCCTCCGGTCGCCGGTGTGGCGCGGCCGGGCGCCCACTGGGCCAGCGCCGCCACCGCGAGGGCGAGGGGCAGCCGGCCACTGCGCGACAGCCCCACGGCCGCCGCCACGGCCAGGGCCGGCATGGCCAAGCGCGCGTGGTACGGACGCAAGCTCGACGCCGACAGCCCGATGGCGAGGACCCCGGCGACCGTGCCCAGCGCCCATCCCAGCAGCGGCCGGCGGCCGGAGACCGGTCGGGTGGCCAGCATCGCGAGGCCCACCGCCATCAGCGGCCAGGGCCACCAGCCCTCGACGAGCACCCGGTCGTTGAACAGCCGGCGCAGCATCTCTGTCCGCGGGGTGTCGGGCTCGGCGCTGCCTGACGCGACCCGGCCCAGACAGGCCCAGGCCCCGTCTCCGCAGTCGGCGAGCCAGGCGAGGTGGGCCAGCCGCGGGAGACAGAGCGCGGCGATCGTGGCCGCTGTCGCCCACCGCCAGCGGCGATCTACCCCCTGGGCGGCGCCGGGCAGCGCGGCGAGCGCGCCGAGCGCGGCCCCGGCCGCGAAGGGGTGCTGGCCGGTGGCGCCCACCACCGCGGCACCTGCGAGGGGCAAGCCCCAGGGGCGCCCGGTGAGCGCCAGCGCCAGCCCCACCGTGGCGAGCGCGAGCAGCTCGGGGGCGCCGTAGCCGCGGAACGATGACACGAGGGTGTCCACCAGGCCCACGTCGAGGGCCAAGACCACGCCGGCGGCCACCGCGGCGGCCCCGCGGGCTCGGGGGGCCGCCAACAGCCAGGCCGCCAGCGCACCCAGCGGCGCCACCAGCGCGGCCACGATGAACCGCAGCCGGTAGAGCTCCTCCAGCGAGCCGGCGAACGGCACGAGGGGCAGCGCCATCAGCCACAGGCTGTGTCCGCCCTCCGGGTTGGGCGGGTGCGGCCAGCCCCCCCCCAAGAGCACCTGCAGCGCCACCGCGTACTGACCCAGCGCGTCGGAGCCCACGGTGGCGTCGGCGATCGCGTCGAGGCGGGCGCCGGCCGCCAGGATCCACAGCCCGCCGAGCAGCAGGATGAGCGGGAGCAGCGGGGGACGGGGGTCGGACACCGGCGCAGCCTACCGCGCGGCCCGGTCAGAACACCGGGGGGCAGCCGCCGTCGGCCAGCTCGGTGCAGGGCGTCTCCTCGACACAGTCCATCCACAGCTCGGCTTCGGCCTGGTTGATGTAGGTCTCCGCGCTCTCGTCGGGGTCGCCGGGGGTGTAGGCGCCCCGCACGTCTCCGCCCTCGCCGTAGGCGCTCTCGCATTGAGCCGTGCAGCGCCCGTGTGCGTCGGAGCGGTCGGCGTCGCTGGATCCGAGGTGACAACCATCCGGCGCGAAGAGGCGATCGCAGCTCTGCACGCACTGGGCCTCCCACAGCCCGGCGCCGCAGCTCACCAGCAGCAGGCACGCGAGCGCCGCGCGGCCCGAGATCACCGCACGCCCAGGGCGGTCGCCACGTCGTCGGTGTTGCGACCGCCGATGGCCAGCGCCAGGTCTCGCTCGATGCGGCGCTGCGCGAAGGCGGCCGATGCCTCGTCGACCTTCTGCCCGAGCGCCAAGATGCGCTGTCGATCGCCGCTCTCGAGGGCGGCCGCCAGCTGATCCGCGAGGTCGGGCAGCGCCGCCCCCTCGTCGCCCTGCAGCAGATCGGCGTCCTTCGAGAGCGCCTTTCGGATGTGGTGGAGGATCTGCTCCCCCTCGATCCGGGCCGCGATGAGCAGCCGCTCGTCGATGTCGTCTTCGGCGTGGTCGATCGCGTCTTCGAGCATCTGCTCGATCTCGTCGTCGCTCAGGCCGTAGGTGGGCTTGACCTCGACCGTCGCCTGCTGGCCGGTGAACTCCTCCTCGGCGGAGACCGTGAGGATGCCGTCGGCGTCGACCGAGAAGTCGACCCGGATGCGCGGAATGCCGGCGGTGAGCGCGGGCAGCCCGGTGAGCTTGAAGCGCGCCAGGCTGCGGTTGTCCTTGGACAGCTCTCGCTCGCCCTGCAGCACGTGGATGTCGACCGCCGTCTGGCCGTCGACGTGGGTGGTGAAGGTCTGGGTGGCGGTCGCCGGGATGGCGGTGGTGCGCGGGATCAGCCGCTCGACCGCGCCGCCCATGGTCTCGATGCCGAGGCTCAGCGGGACCACGTCGACCAGGAGCATGTCGTCGGCCAGCTCACTCTTGCCCGACAGGATGTCGGCCTGCACGGCGGCGCCCAGCGCCACCACCAGGTCGGGGTCGAGCTCACAGTGCGGCGGCCGCTCGAAGAGCCCTTCGACGAAGCGGCGCACCAAGGGCACGCGGGTGGAGCCGCCCACCAGCACCACCTCGTCGATGTCGGCGGGGGTCAGGCCGGCGTCGGACAGCGCCTGGCGGCAGGCCGCGCCGGTGCGCTCGACGATGGGCAGGATCAGGCGCTCGAAGGTGGCCCGGTCGAGGTCTGCCTCGACGGCGGTGCCCGCCAGGGTGGCCCGCAGCGTGGTGGTGTCTGCGTCGGTGAGGTCGCGCTTGGCCTGCTCGGCGGCCCGGATGGCCCGGCGGAAGGTGGGGCCGTCGGCGTCTTCGATGCCGACCTGGTTCAGCAGGAGCGCCGCGAGGGCCTGGTCGAAGTCGTCTCCGCCCAGGTGGGTGTCGCCTGCGGTGCTCAGCACCTGAAACACCCCGTCATTCAGCTCGAGGATGGAGATGTCGAAGGTGCCGCCCCCGAGATCGTAGACCGCGACCTTCTCGCCGGTCTGGGCCTTGTCGAGGCCGTAGGCGAGCGCGGCCGCGGTCGGCTCGTTGAGCAGGCGCAGCACCGAGATGTTGGCCAGCCGGGCCGCGTCGCGGGTGGCCTGGCGCTGGGCGTCGTCGAAGTAGGCCGGGACGGTGATCACGGCGCCATCGGGCCGGCCGAACAGGCACTCCTCCGCGCGCGCGTGCAGCAACCGCAGCACGAAGCTGCTGATCTCCATCGGCGTCACGGCGTTGGGGCCGACGCGGAAGCGGACCACGCGGTCGTCCCCATCGAGCAGGTCGTAGCGGAAGAGGCGCGCCTCGTCGGCCACCTCTTCGGGCGCCCGGCCCATGAAGCGCTTGACGCTGGTGAAGGTGGTGCCGCCGTCGTCTCCTGCGGCCGCGAGGGCCGGCCAGCCCACCGCCTTGGGGACCCCGTCGTCGCCGAAGCGCACGGCGGAGGGCACCAGCGCGCGCTCGTCGTCGTCGAGGAGTACGCGGGGCTTTCCGCCGAGCACCACAGCCACCAGGGAGTGGGTCGTGCCGAGGTCGATGCCGATGTTGGCCATGGGGATCTCCGGGGTCGCGGGCGGCCGCTCAGGTGGCGGCGCGGGCCTGCGCGAGGGTCTTGTCGAGGTAGCGGACCCGGGCCAGCTCCGCCTCGACCTGCGTGAGGTCGGGGGAGCCGCCCTGGTCGAGCAGCGTGAGGGCGGCGTCGACCGCTGCGAAGTGCTGGTCGCAGAGCGACTCTGCCTGGGCGGCCGCGGCCGCCGGGTCGGAGCCCGCGAGCATCTGCAGGTCGAAGACGGCCTCGAGAAAGCCGGGGTCGAGCGTGGGCCCGCCGGACTCGTCGGGCGCGGGCTTGCCGGTGACCAGGTACAGCGCCCGAGCGCGGTCATCGGTCAGCACGGACTTGGCCTGGTTGACCGTGGCGGTCCATTGCAGCGCCATCCGCCGTTCGACCGCGGCCTTGCCCGCGAAGCGGTCGGGGTGGACCTTGCGAGACGTGGCCCGCCACGCGGCAGCCACGTCGGCGGGGTCGGTCGCCCACCGGCGGGGCAGCCCCAGCACCGAGAAGAGATCGAGGTCGGGGCGCGGCGGCTGAATCGCACCACACCCCACACAGACCGGGCCCTGGACGGGCTCGTGGCAGCGCCAGCAGTTCATCGGGATCCTCGAGGGGCGGCCGGCGCGGAGCTCAGAGCGTGAACGAGTCGCCGCAGGAGCAGGAGCGGTTCGACAACGGGTTTCGGAAGACGAAGCCGGTCTTGACCATGGTCTTCTCGAAGTCGAGCTCGGAGCCGTTCACGAACAGGTAGCTCTTGCGATCGACAGCGAGGGTGACGCCCTCGTCATCGAACGTGAAGATCTTGTCTTTGGGCTCCGGCTCGTCCACCAGGTCCATCCAGTAGGTCAGGCCGGAGCAGCCGCCGCCGCGCACGCCGAGGCGCAGCACGGCGTCGGGCGTCTGGCGACGCTTCTTCAGCTTCTGGACGCGATCGGCGGCGGCCGTGCTGATGGTGATGGCCATGGTCGTCTCCTGTCAGCCGCGGCCGAAGCAGCGGGCGAGGTCGGCAGCAAGGTCAGCAGCGGGGTCGGGCTCAGCCCTGCCCGCGCTTGGCCCGGTAATCCGCAATGGCGGCCTTGATCGCATCTTCGGCGAGCACCGAGCAGTGAATCTTGACCGGGGGGAGGGCGAGCTCCTTGGCGATGTCGGCGTTGGACACCTTCGCGGCGTCGTCCACCGACTTGCCCTTCACCATGGTGGTCACCAGCGAGCTGGAGGCGATGGCCGAGCCGCAACCGAAGGTCTTGAACTTGGCGTCTTCGATGACGCCGTCGTCGTTGATCTTGAGCTGGAGCTTCATCACGTCGCCGCAGGCGGGGGCGCCCACGAGGCCGGTG
>JBDQIL010000103.1:0-8790 GCA_040264415.1 Myxococcota bacterium | reverse complement strand
GGCCAGCTCGGGGCCGTCGATGGGCACGCGCATCACGAAGCGGGTGCCCTGGCCGGGCTCGGAGCTCACGTCCACGGTGCCGCCATGGGCCCGCGCGACCCGCTCGACGTTGGCGAGCCCGAGGCCGGTCCCGCCCGAGCGGGTGGTGTAGAAGGGATCGAAGATCCGGCGGAGGGCGGCCGGGGCGATGCCCACCCCGTCGTCGGTCACCGTGAGCACGAGCGACTGCCCATCGAGCGCGACCCGCACTTCGATGGTGCCGTAGTCAGGGGTGGCCTCGGCGGCGTTGAGCAGCAGGTTCCAGAGCACCTGCCGCAGCCGCGCGCCATCGACGCGGGCGTCGGGCAGCCCCGGCTGGGCGTGGGTGCGCAGCACGCGCCGCCCCTTGTAGCGGGCGTCATTGCGGAAGGCCGCGACCACGTCTCCCACGAGCTGCGCCACGTCGTGGCGCTGCAGGTCGAGGCGCACGGGCCGGGAGGTGTCGAGGAAGTCCTCCACCAGCTCGTTCAAGCGCTTGACCTCGCGCAACACGATGTCGTGGAGCGGGCTGGGCTCGGACTCGCGCAGGAGCTGGACCGACCCCGACAGGCTCGCCAGCGGGTTTCGGATCTCGTGGGCCAGGCTGGCGGCGAGCCGCCCGACCGCGCCGAGCCGCTCCTCTCGGGCCACCGCCGCCTCCATCTCGCGCAGGCGGGTGACGTCTTCGAGGAGCACCAGCTCGCCCCCCTCGGCCATGGGCATTCGGCTGCACTCCAGGGCCAGCACCTCGTCCCCGCGAATGAGCAGCTGCTCCCAGCGGCGGTTCGATGGGCTGAGCACGCCGTCGAGCGGACGCCCCGCCGTGTCGCCGAGCAGCCGGGCCGCGCTCCCGTTCGACGACTGCACCCGGCCCTGCCCATCCACCAGCAGCACCCCCGTCTCGATGCCGTCGAGCACCAGGTCGTGGCGCTCTTGCAGCTCGCGGGTCTGCCGCACCTGAACCGCCAGCGCCGCCCGGGCCTTGCGCACGTTGCCCGACAGGATGCCGCTCAAGAGCCCGACCAGCCCGAAGGCAAAGACCTGCAGCGTGATCTGGGCGTACATCAGCTCGAGGGAGCCCTCGTAGAGGACCTGAAGAGCGGGCAGCCCGCGGGCCCCGAGCACCACCACGAAGGCCACGGTGTCGAGCACCGCGACGACCAGCGGCCCCCGCGGCTGCAGCAACCACGCCGCGGCGACGATGTTGAGGAAGTACAGCGGGAAGAACGGGCTCATGGGCCCGCCGGTGAAGCTCACGAGCGCGGTCGCGAAGACCGTGTCGAGAACCAGCTGCGACCAGGTGAACCACCCGCGATCGCCGAAGCGCGGGAGCATCGCGGCGCTCACGCCCATCACCAAGAACAGCCCCGCGGCCAGTCGGAACTGCCCGCCCATCTCGGCGACCGCCTCGGGGCGCGAGCGGATGGCGAGCGACGCCATGACCAGCAGCCCCAGCCCGAGCAGGAGACGAACCAGGATGTAGACGGCGACCTGACTGTAGGCCGCCGGGGCGCGCCCGTCGTCGCCGGCCGAAGCCGGGGCGGCCGCGCTGCCGGTCACCCGATGCCCGCGCCCATGGTGAAGATGGGCATGTACAGCGCGATGACCACGCTGCCGAGCACGACGCCGAGGCCCACGATGATGATGGGCTCCATCATGCTGGTCATGTTCTCGACCGCCTGATCGACCTCGTCTTCGTAGAAGTCGGCGACCTTGTTCAGCATGACGTCGAGGGCGCCGGTGGCCTCGCCGACGCTGATCATCTGGCAGACCATGTCGGGGAACATCTTGGTCTCGGCCAGCGGTTCGGCGATGGTGCGACCCTCGGAGATGGCGTCTCGCACCTTGATGACGGCGTTCTCGATGACCTTGTTGCCCGCCGTCCGGGAGCAGATGTCGAGCGCCTCGAGGATGGGCACGCCCGAGGCGATCATGGTGCCGAGGGTGCGACAGAAGCGCGCCACCGCGACCTTGGTGAGGAGATCACCGAACACCGGCAGCTTCAGCATGAAGCCATCGACCATGATCTCGCCGCGGGCGGTTCGATAGAAGGTGCGGAAGCCGAAGATGACGCCGGCGACGCCCAAGCCCAAGAAGATCCAGTTGGACTGGAGCCACTTCGAGGTGTTGATGAGCACCTGCGTGGGCATGGGCAGGGTCTGCCCCATCTCGGCGAACATCTCTTCGAAGGTCGGCACCACGAAGAGCAGCAGCAGCGTGACCACGATGCTCGCGGCGATGACCACGATGGTCGGGTACATCATCGCGCCCTTGATCTGGCGCTTGAGCTTCTCGTTCTTCTCCATGAACTGCGCGAGGCGGTTCAAGATGGTGTCGAGGATGCCGCCGACCTCGCCGGCTGCGATCATGTTTCGGAAGAGGTCGTCGAAGGTGTTCGGGTACTTCTTCAGCGCGTCGGCGAAGGTCGAGCCGGACTCCACCTGCTCTTTGATGACGGTGAGCTGCTCGCGGAAGGTCGGGTTGGGCGCCTGCTTCGCCTGAATGTCGAGGCACTGCACCAGCGGCAGCCCGGAGTCGATCATGGTGGCGAACTGACGCACGAAGACCACGAGGTCTTTGGTGCCGACCTTCGGCTTGAGGAAGTTCGGGGTGGGGATGGAGAGCTTCATGTCGCCCATCCCGCCCGCCTTCTTCAGCGACGTCGGCTGGATGGACATCTGGCGGAGCCGGCTGCGCGCAGACTCGGCGTCAGCGGCCTCAAGCTGGCCCCTCCGGGTGTCGCCCCCGGCGGTGCGGCCCTCATAGGCGAAGACGGGCATGAAGATCCTCCGCGGTGGATGCGCCACAGGCCGCACCACCGTTGTGCATGATACCTGTCGGCTGGCGACGAGGGCAAGCGCCGGGGCGGCGCTCAGTCAGCTGCGGTGGCCCGAACGATCTCTTCCACCGAGGTCTCACCCTCGCCCAGCTTGCGGAGCGCGCTCATGCGCAGCGTGCGCATGCCTTGGCGGATGGCCTCGCGCTTGAGCTCGAGGGTCGAGGCGCCGTTCAGGATGAACTCGGCCAGCTCGTCGTTGAGGAACATGATCTCGTAGACCGCGATGCGGCCCTTGTAGCCGGTGGAGTTGCAGGTCCCGCAGCCCTTGCCGCGCATGACCTGGAACTCGGGCACGCTCTCGGGTGGCACGCCCAGGTCGATGAGCACCTGCTCGGGCACATCGGTGGGCTCGCGGCAGTCGCGACAGAGGCGGCGCACCAGGCGCTGGGCGGCGATGAGGTTGACCGAGGAGGCCACCAGGAACGGCTCGACGCCCATGTTCAGCAGACGGCTCACCGACGACGGGGCGTCGTTGGTGTGGAGCGTCGAGAGCACGAGGTGACCGGTGAGCGCTGCCTTGACCGCGATCTCGGCGGTCTCGAAGTCTCGAATCTCGCCCACCATGATGATGTCGGGGTCTTGGCGCAGGAAGGACCGCAGCGACGACGCGAAGTTGAGCCCGATGTCTTCGTGCATCTGCACCTGATTGATGCCGTACAGGTTGAACTCGACCGGGTCTTCGGCCGTGCAGATGTTGGTCGTGGACTTGTTGAGCTCGGACAGCGTCGAGTACAGCGTGGTGGTCTTTCCAGACCCGGTCGGGCCGGTCACCAGGATCATCCCGAACGGGCGGGCGATCATCTCCTTGTACTGGGCGAGCACGCCCTCTTCGAAGCCCAGCTTGGTCATGTCGAGCTGCAGGTTGGACTTGTCGAGCAGGCGGAGCACCACCTTCTCGCCCCAGAGCACCGGCAAGACGCTCACGCGGAAGTCCATCTCCTTGCCGCGGCCGAGCTTCATCTTGATGCGGCCGTCCTGGGGCAGCCGGCGCTCGGCGATGTCGAGGTTCGACATGATCTTGAAGCGGCTGATGATGGCGTTCTTCAGCTTGATCGGGGGCTTCATGACCTCGTAGAGCACGCCGTCGATCCGGTACCGGATCCGCATCGACTTCTCGTAGGGCTCGACGTGGATGTCGCTGGCGTTCTTGCGGATGGCGTCGAGCAGGATGAGGTTCACGAGCTTGACGACCGGGGCGTCACCGGCCGACTTCTCGAGGTCGAGGACGTTGATGTCCTCTTCCTGGTCGTCCTCGAACTCGAACTCCTCGTCTTCGGCGTCGAAGTCCATCATGACTTCGTCGAAGCTGACGTTCGAGGTGTAGTACTTCTCGACCGCGTCGGCGATGGCCTGCTCGGAGGCGACCACCACCTCGATGTTGAACTTCGTGATGAACTTGATGTCGTCCACCGCGAAGATGTTGCTCGGATCGGCCATCGCGACGATGAGCGTGTTGCCCGAGCGGTTCACCGGGATGACCTGGTGCCGGGTCACCACCTCTTTCGGGATGAGCTTCAGCACCTCGGGGTCGAGCTCGATGTCCGACAGGTTGATGCTCGGCACGCCGTACTGACTGGACAGGAAGCCCGTGAGCTCGTTCTCGTCGATGTAGCCGAGGCGGGTGAGCTCGTGGCCCAGGCGCCCACCGGAGCGGCGCTGCTCGGTCATGGCCTTGCGCAGCTGCAAGGGGGTGATCAGCTGCTCCTTGACGAGGAGCTCTCCAAGGCGGCTGTTGTCGTCGGCCATGTGGGTGTCTTCCGAAGGTGCGGGGTGCGGAGGCCGAGCATCCTACACCACGGCGCCGGCGACCGGTCAGGCCAACAGCGACCCCACCCACCCCTCGGCGTCTTCGCTCGTCGCCGCGCCCTCGAGCGCCGGGGCGACGGCCGCGCGCGCGGGGTCTCCCTGGGCGAAGCGGGCGCGCACGCGATCGGCGGTGTCTTGCCAGGGCCAGCCCGGCGAGCCCTCGGGCAACAGCCGGCGCTCGGGCCACGAACCGCCCCGCGTGGTGTGCACGCGCACCTCGACACCGAGCTGGTCTTGCCACTGGTCGAGGCGGGACTGGGCGAGGTCGTGCGGCGCGTACCGCAGCCGCTCGAGCAGGCGGTCGGGGCGCTGCTGAACCACCTGGAGCAGCTGCATGGGGCCCGGCGCGGGCAGGCGGTGGCCGTGAAACGCCCGGGCGCGGGCCCCGACGTGCGCCAGCTCGGCCCGCGTGAGCCCGCTCAAGAGCGGCGCGAGGACCTCGACGGCGTGCTCGGCCATCGCGACCGTGCGGGTGGCGTCGTGGCGCACCTCGACCCGGCGCGCGACGTGGGTGATGCGGTCGGCCAAGGGCGCGAGCGCGGCGGGCGTCAGCGCGGCCGCCGACAGGTCGTGGCCCGCTACCGCCCAGCCGACGCCGCGTCGGATCGAGGCCACGAGGCGGTCGGCGGTCAAGCCGGGCAGGTCGTCCATGTGCTGAGCCAGCATCCACCCCGGCGCGCCGGTGAAGACCTCCACCCGGTCGACCTGGTCGGCGCGGAGCCGCTTGTCTGCGGCCTTGATGTGCCGCTGCAGGATCTCCATGACGGCTTGGACCGGCACCTGAGCGAAGACGTGGAGCGGGTCGTTGCGGAAGGCGAGCGCGCCCGTGAACCACGCCTGACCCAGGCCGGTGAAGGCGTGCCGCAGGGGCACCCAGCAGGCAGCCGCCAGGGGCCCGTCGCGGTCGTCGAGCAGGTCGAGGGGGACGTCGAAGCCAGCCTTTGCGAGGGTCACCGCGTCGTCGGCGGCGGCGCCGGCCTGACCCCATGCCGCCGCCCGCGCCGCGCCGTCGGCCCGCCCCACGCGGCGGCTCGGAGCGGGGGCCGGAGACAGGGCGATGGAGAGGGCGCGGGCGAGCGCGTCGGCGTCGAGCCCCTCGAGCAGCCCGATGGCCGTCGCCGCGCCCGCGGTGAGCGCCCAGGTGCCGTCGAGGCCCGCGCCCGGGCCCAACAGCGTGGCGGCGCCGATGCGGCCGGCCACCTCGTTGGCGGCCACGGTGGCCCGCAGCACCTCGCCCACGGTGTGGCCCTTTGCGTAGGCCCAGGCCCCGACCGCGCCGCCCAGGACCGGCTGGCCGAGGAGCACGGCGTCGGACCACCCCAGCCACCCGGCGAGGCCCAGGTGCAGGCGCACGGCGTCGCGGCGGGGGGCCTGCGCGCCCCCGATCACCGGCCCAGCGCCGCGCCCGCCCGCGGCCTTGAACAGCGCCGGAGCGAGCGGCGCGTCGGAGAGCGCGCGGGCGATCCCCGCAGCTCCGAGGTGCTGCAAGACGGCCCGCTCGCGCACGCGGGGCGGCAGATCGTCGAGCGAGAGGTCGGTGGCCCAGCGGGCCATGCGCAGCAGCGAGGTGGACATGGGGCGACTCCGGCGGCTGAGCGGGCCTATCCGGTTGGCCCCGCGGCCGGGTCGCGCCGCCCTCCCCTGCCGCTCAGAAGCCGATGGTCCACTGGGCGCCCGCCGACCACAGCATCCCGCCGATGGGCAGCGGAGCCCCGTCGATGGGCGCGCCAGGGCGCGGCGGGTCGGTCTCGGGGAGCTCGAGGGTGCCCCGGGCCAGGGGGTGAATCTGCCCGTAGGCCTCGACCATCAGGGGCCCCTCGACGAGGCCGAAGGGGTCTCCGTGCTCGACGCCCACGCCGGCGGCCAGGGTGAGCCGATCGGTGTCGAGCAGGGCAGTGCCCGCGCCCTGCGAGACCAGCGGCGTGGGCGCGAAGGCCACGCCAGCCCGCCCGATGAGCCGGATGAACTCCGCCTGCGAGGCGACGGCCAGCTTTCGGGTGTGCCACTCGCCCCCACCGCCGACGTTCCAGGTGGGCTCGAGGGTGAAGGCGTAGGGGTTGCCATCGACCCACTCGGGGCTCTGGAGCTGCACCACCTGGCTGTAGACCCCGCCGCCCGTCACGGTGGCGACGTTGAGGCGGGCCTTGTGCCACGAGACGCGGTGGAGGTCGCCGAAGAGCCGCAGGCGCTCGCCTCGCCAGGCCGCGCCGAAGGTCCAGCGCTCGGGCACATAGTGGTCGAAGATGGACAGCTCGATGGGGGCCAGCGCCGAGAACACGAGCGGTCCCAGCGACTCCTCGTCGGACACCTCGAAGTTCGCTTGGAGATCGACCCGCGTGTCGACCGGGAGCCCGGCCGAGCCCCGGTACGCCACCGCGAGCACCAGCCCCTCGAGGGCCGGCACCAGCTCGCCCACCTCCCAATCCACCGACACCATCGGGATGAGCGCCGGGGCGAGATCGAGGGTCATCTCGTGCAGGTCGAGGGTGACGGGGCCGACGAGGTCTCCGACGCCGTCGTCGCCCTCGTCGGCCAGCCCCACCGGCGCGGTGAGGGTGGTGTCTACCAGGAAGCGGCTCTGGGAGGTCATCTGAACCGCCCCCCCGACGCTGACGCCCGGCAGCTGCCGCCACGCGAAGCCCGCGGTGAGCTCGAAGCGGTGCGGGCTGTCCTCGTACTGGAGGTAGTGGGGCAGCGACGGCTCGAAGGTGTGGATGCGCAGCAGCCGGTCTGTGGGGATGAGGAACGCGATCCCCACCGCGAAGCGCTTGCCCACCGGCCGCCCGATGGAGGTCTGCACGCCGTCGGCCCGCAGCTGCCCGGGCTGCTTCGAGAGCGGCGGGTCGGCGTCGGTGATGGCGCCGTCGCGGTTGGTGTCCCAGTACAGGGCCGGCAACGACCGCAGCGCCACGCGCTGGAGCGCGTAGCCGATGGTCAGCTCAGGGCCGTCCATGTGGATGAGGCCGGCGGGGTTCAAGAAGAGCCCGGCCGGGCGATCGACCAGCGCCACACCGCCGCCGCCCCGGCCCATGTGGTCGGCGCCGAAGCCCCAGATGTCCACGGGCCCAGCCCAAGCGGCACCCAACAGCGCGGTGAGGAGGAGCATCAGCAGCCCGCCGGGTGCGTGCCTGTTCAGGCGTAGCCGATCTCAGGGACCGGGGTGAGCGCCTGCTGGCGCAGGATCTCGATGAGCCCAGGCGCCGACTCGTCGGGCAGGGCCTCGCGCAGGCACGCGAAGCGGCCGGCGAGGTAGGCGGTCGCGATGCCAGAGCCCTTGAAGCCGCCCCGCCCGGCGGCCGTGACCTCGTAGCCGTGGGTGAGGAACTTGCCGGTCAGGTTGCCCCACTCGGAGCGCCGGAAGCGCTTGGGATCGAAGTAGTAGAACTTCTCGAGGGGGCAGTCGGGGTGCGTGGCCACGCCGACCGTCTCGGGGAGGTCGGCGGGGTAGGCGCGGTCGCCCTTGGGGTGGGCGGCGGCGAGCACGACCGAGCCGGCCTCGACGGCGTGGGCGCAGACGTCTCGCAGGAGCAGCGCCTTGCCCATGTTGGGCGTGCCCAACGACAGGTTCACGATCTCGGAGCCGTTTCGGTAGGCGGTCTCGATGCCGGCCGCCATCAGGTCGGCCGACGTGCGCAGCCGGGCGTCCATGATCTTGACGGCGTAGAGCCGGACGTCGGGAGCGATGGCGGCGATGGCGGCGGCGATGTCGGTGCCATGGCCGTTCTCGTCCATGCAGTCCGAACCGATCCCGGCGTGACCGGTCGCAGACAGCTGGATGTTCCAGCCCTCGACGGTGACGCCTTGCAGCCGGGGGTCGTCGGGGTTGATGCCGCTGTCGATGACCGCGACGGTGACGCCCTTGCCCGTGTATTCCTTACCGCGAAAGCGCATGGAGACCCGCTGATCGGAGGTGGCAGGCATCCTATGTCCTGGCTGTCCAGGGGGCAAGGCGCCGCCGCGCGTGGTGGAGCCGGCGGGCCGCACTCGCTACGCTGCGCGAGCCGCATGCCCCAGGCCGCCTGACCGTGGACGACGCCGCACCCCAAGCCCCTGCGCCGGTCGACGGCGATCGCCCCGCCGCCGAAGCGGCGGGGCCGCGCTCGCGCCACGCGGTGCTCTCCGCCGCT
>JBDQIL010000102.1:0-8864 GCA_040264415.1 Myxococcota bacterium | reverse complement strand
CCTGAGCGGCCGGGTGGGCGAGATCGGGGGTGGCGCCGACAACACTGTCGTGGTGGTCGGTCTCGACGATCAGGCCGCCCCCGCTACGGCGAACCGGGGAGACCGCGCGGTGGCGCGGCCCTCCCCGCGCGGCGGCGAGAGCCGGGCGGGCGCCTCGCCCGCGCCCCGCGCCGAGGCCGAGCTCGAGCCGATGGAGGACCAAGAGTACATGGCGGAGCTGGCTGAGATGGAGGAGGCCGAGGCGCAGCCGGATCGCGACGAGGAGTCGACGCCCGCGGTCGCTGATGGCCTTCGCACCCGCCGGACCGCCACGGTTCGCGCGCCGATCGGTCAGGGGCGCCCCAAGCGAGCGCCGGCGTCGGCCGCGTCGGAGCGGCCGGCCGCCGCCGCCGATCTCGCTGGCTCCCCCCCCCAACCATCGGCCGACCTCGAGGCGCTGCGGGCCGCCGCGTGGGGCGTGCGGCTGCCCGCGCGCCCGCCCGCTCCCACCGCCGAGCTCGCGGCGCTGCAGGCCGCCGACCAGGCCGCCGAGGCCGCCGGCGACCGCGCCGCGCGGGTGCAGGCGCTGAACGCCCTGATCATCGCCGAGGGCGCCCCGGACGTGGTGCAGGACGCCGCCTTCCGGCTCGCCCCTCGGCGGCCTGGCGCTGGCGACCCTCGCGCGAGGCCTCGCGGTGGTGGGAGCCGCGGGCCGCCGGCGGGCGGTGCTCTACGCGCAACAGGGTGAGATCTTGGAGCAGCGCGGGGATCTCGCTGGGGCCGTGACCAGCTACGAGCGGGCCGTCGCCTCTCGCAGGTGACGGGAGGGCTCCCACATCGTAGACTCGGGTGGTCCGCCCCCCCTGAAGCTCTCCGCCATAGGCGAGCTTCCCCCGAGCACCTCTGAGGCTGTTGATGGCCCCATCGCTCGTCGTGCGCCCGCTCCCAGTCGCGGCGGGCGGCCGCCCGCGCGCCCTGCCTGCGGCCCGGGAGCCAGTGCTGGTCGTGGTCGCGGCGGGAGCGGCCCGCATCGACGGCCCGGCGACGCTCGCCGTGGTGCCGGCGGGACACCTGTGCGTCGTGCCTGCCGGGATCTCGGCCGCTTTGTCGGTCATGGCCCCGACCGAGGGCTGGCACCTGCGGCTGGCCGGCCCGCTCCAGCCCGCGCCGACCGAGCTGACGGTGAGCGCTGCGGCGCCGGTCCTCTCGGCGCTGCTCCGAGACGCGGCGGGGTGGGGCTCGGCTGCGCCCCCGCCCTCGTTGGGCGCAGCCTGGCAGACCACGGTGCTCGGCCTGCTCCCTCGCTGGATGGGCGCGCCGCGCCCCCTCACACTGTCGAAGGGCGCCCACCCCACCCTGCGCCGAGCCCTCGCCGCCCTGCTGCCCCGGTTGAGCCACCCGGTCGGCCTGCCCGACGCCGCCCGGGCCGCCGGCGTGAGCACCCGCACCCTGCAGCGACGCTGCGCCGCCGATCTCGGGATGCCCCTGTCGGCTTGGCTCACCCGCGCGCGCATCCTTCGGGCCGTCGAGCTGCTCGCCCAAGCTGGAGATCCGGTGAGCGTGGTGGCCGCCCAGTGCGGCTATCAGTCGGCTGCGGCCTTCACTCGGGCCTTCTCGCAGCAACTCGGCAGCACGCCCTCTGCGTGGCGACCGTCCCGGTGATCCCGCACGCGTCTCGCCTGCAATAGGCTCGCACCATGCCCTTCCCGCCATTCGTCGCCAACGCCCTGGCCAGCCTGAGCCTCCCCGACGAGGACAAAGACCGGCTGGGCCAGCTGCACTTCAACAACGCTGGGCACGGCTACGATCCCTTTGGCATGCACCCCGACTTCGTGGCCCTCGGGGCGGCGCTGGCCCGGCCGCTCTACAGGCGGTACTTCCGCGTCAAGAGCTACGGCCACGAGGTCATCCCCGACGTGGGGCCGGCCGTGCTCGCCGCCAACCACTCCGGCAACATCCCCATCGACGGGATGATGATCTGGGCCGACGTGCTGCAGCGCACCGAGCCCCCGCGGGTGGTGCGCGCCATCGCCGATCACTTCGTGCCTGCCCTGCCCTGGATCGGCACCCTCTTCGCCCGCAGCGGCATGATCGGGGGCTCTCGCGGCAACGTCCGCGCCGCGCTCGACGCCGGCGACCTGCTGCTCATCTTCCCAGAGGGCACGCCCGGGATCACCAAGCCGTGGGCCGAGCGGTACCAGCTCAAGCGCTTCCGGGTCGGGCACGCCGAGCTGGCCATCCGGCACGGCGCGCCCATCCTGCCCATCGGGGTGGTGGGCGCCGAAGAGCAGCTCCCCCAGCTCACCACGAGTCGGCGGCTGGGCAAGATGTTCGGCATCGACGAGGTCCCCATCCCCTACCTGCCGATCCCGCTGCCGGTGCGGTACCACCTGCACTACGGCGAGCCCATCCCGGTTCACGAGCGCTACACCCCCGATCAGGCCGACGACCCCACGGTGGTCAAGGCGGTCGCCGCCGAGGTGCAGGCTGCAGTCCAGGCGCTGCTCGAGAAGGGCCTCGCCGAGCGCCCTGGCGTCTTCCTCTAAGCCGGCTCCTCCCCTGCCCTCGGAGCGCGCGTGCAGCGAAATGTCCTGGTCACCGGCGCCACCACGTCCATCGGCGAGCGGCTCGTGCGGGTGCTCCTGCAAGACTCTCGGGTGGAGCACGTGCTCGCCATCACCGGCGAAGACCCCAGCTTCTTGCCTGTGCGAGACGTCGAGGGCCGCCTGACGGTCATCCAGGTCGACCTGACCCGGTCGCGGCGGGTGCACAACCTGCTCTTCGGGCCCGCCCGCGACCTGCGCATCGACACCGTGGTCCACCTCGCCATGCACCGCCACGCCCACGACGAGGGGCGCCGCGTGCACACCTTCAACGTCGAGGGGCTCCGGTCGATCATGTCGCTGAGCGAGCGCCACCCCACCGTGCGCCGCCTCGTGGTGCGCTCCGACGCCGCGGTCTACCAGGTCAAGCGCGACCTGCCGGTGCTGGTGGGCGAAGACCACCCCATCGACCTGTCCGGCAAGGCGCCCCAGTGGGTGCGCGATCGGGTCGAGGCCGACGTCACCGCCTGCGCGCGCATGGGGCTGTCGCCGCTGCAGATCGTCGTGCTCCGCATGGCCGAGGCCCTGGGCCCCGGCACTGGCAGCCAGCTCTACGACTACCTGCAGAGCCCGATCTGTCTGCGGCCGGCCGGCTTCGACCCCATGGTCAACCTGCTCACCATCGAAGACTCGGCCGCCGCGCTGCAGCGCGCCATCCACCACGACGCCCAGGGGGTGTTCAACATCCCGGGGGCCGACACGCTGCCGCTCACCACGCTCATCCGCAGCTACGGCCGCATCGGCGTCCCCGTGATCGAGCCGGTCATCGCCCCGCTGTACGGCCTGCGCAACCGGCTCAGCGGGCTCGACTTTCGCTACGGCATGAACCGGCGCCGCTTCCACTTCTCCGGGGTGCTCGACGGCCGGCGCGCGCGCGATGTGCTCGGCTACGTGCCCTGCCACCCGGTGGACTGGCCGGTGGGGGCCGTTGACGACCGCGACGACGGCGACGACGGCGATCTGGTCGGCGCTTGACGACTTGCTCACGCTTCCGCGCCAACCCACCCGCCCGCTGAGCGTCCCTGGCGCTATGATGGCCGCCCAGCCTGGAGAGCCGACATGCGCCTGACCTCGATCCTGCCCACCTTGGCCGCCGCCCTGATGTCGTGCGCGGGCGAGAAGTCTGAAGGCACCCCCGACTGGTGCGCCCGGCTCTCCGCCTCCGTCTGCAATTGTGACACGGACGACGGCGAGTCGTGCGACGAGGCCGAGTCGCGCAGCGCCGCCGCCCAGCAGCTCAACGAGAACGGCGACACTGAGGGCTACGAGAACGCCCAGAGCACCTGCAAGGTGGACTACGAGGCCCTCGACGACGAGTGCACCGGCGAAGACGGCGGCGACTCGGATGGCGCCGACGGCGGCACCGAGGGCGGCTGCCCCGACGAGGTGCCTGAGCAGTTCCGCAACACCTGGGACTGCTCGGCCGAGGCCTGCGGCGCCCCGGTGCTCTACCGCTACGCCACCGGCTCCTCGAACGCCGACGACGAGGTGGTGATCAACGAGAGCTGGTTCATCTTCTCGGGCCCCGGCGAGTGGTGCGTGGACACCTTCGAGATCGCCGGCGAGATCTCCCCCGTCGACCCGGCCACCTTCAACTGCTCCGAGTGCGAAGAGCTGTGGGAGTCCACCTGGGAGCTCACCACCGGCAACTCGTGCGGGGTGGCCTGGGGCGGCCTGTTCGAGCAGGGCTCGTCCGAGGCCGAGGGGCCCTTCTACGGCTACCTCATGTTCGACACGCACAGCCCGCTCGCGGGTCGCAACCCCGACAACGCCATGCTGGTCTTCTCGGCCACGTCCGACTCGCCCAGCGGCGGGCTGCAGTTCAACAACAACTGGGCCGAGGGCTCCGCGACCCCCACCACCAGCGCCGACACCTGGCCCCACGACTACGAGTACGTGAGCGCGCCCTTGTGCACCGCTCGGTCCACCACGGCCGGGCCCGGCCCCCAGCTCGAGCCGGTCGCGGTGCCCGAGCGCGTCGCCGCCGGGCTCTGAGCCGCCCTCCCGCCGCGGCCTGACTCCGCAGCCCACAGGCCGCCGTGCTCTTCCACACCCGCGACTACCTGGTCTTCCTCCCCCTGGTGGTGCTCCTGTATTGGGGCCTGCCGCGGCGGTGGCGATCGGCCCTGCTCGCCGCGGCCTCGCTGTTCTTCTACGGCTCGTGGAGCCTGAGCTACCTGCCGGTGATGATCATGGTGATCGTCGTGGGCTGGGCCGGCGGCATCTGGATCAACGAGTGGCGCCGCTACCGGGGCGCCATCTTGCTGCGCACCGCGGTGATGTTGCTGCTGCTCATCCCGCTGTTCTTCTTCAAGTACTTCGACTGGCTCGCCGAGAGCGCCGAGGTGGCGGCGGTGTGGTTCGGGTGGAGCCTCGACCTGCCCCGGGTGGCCCTGCCGCTGCCGGTGGGGATCTCCTTCTTCACCTTCCAGGCGCTCGCCTACGTCATCGACGTGAGCCGGCTGGCGCAGCAGGGCCGCCGCGACGCAGCCGAGACCAACATCCTGCGCTTCACCACCTTCCAGTCGTTCTTTCCGCAGCTGGTGGCCGGCCCCATCGTGCGGCGCAGCGAGCTGCTCCCGCAGCTCAACCAGCTGCCCCTGCTGCGGGCCGACCACGTGGGCGCCGGGTTGTACCGGATCCTGCGCGGCCTGGTGAAGAAGGTGCTGATCGCCGACATCGTGCGGGTGAGCATGGTCGATCCGGTCTTCGCCGACCCCGACCGCTTCACGGGGCCCGAGCTGCTGCTCGCGCTCTACGCCTACACCCTGCAGATCTACTGCGACTTCAGCGGCTACACCGACATCGCCATCGGCAGCGCGCGGCTCTTCGGGATCGAGCTGCCCGAGAACTTCCGGCGCCCCTACAAGGCCACGAGCGTGGCCGACTTCTGGCGGCGGTGGCACCTCACCCTGTCGAACTGGGTGCGCGACTACATCTACTTCCCGCTGGGGGGCGCGCGGGTCGACCGCGAGTGGAAGGTCTACCGCAACCTCATGGTGACCATGGTGGTCATCGGCGTCTGGCACGGGGCCAGCTGGAATTTCGTGGTCTACGGCTTCCTGCACGGCAGCGCGCAGTGCCTCAACCGCTTCCAGCGCAAGCTCACCGGCCGCAAGCCGGGCGATCCCATCGGCAGCCTGTCGGGCTGGGCCTGGCGGTGGGCGCTCACCTTCCACTTCGTGGTGCTGGCGCGCATCCTGTTTCGGGCGGAGGACCTGGCGGGCTCGTGGCGCATGCTGGCCGGCCTCGCCGACCCCACCTTCTTGATGCCCCGCTTCGCGCCGACGGCCTTCGTGGTCTTCGTGCTGGGCTACGCGGTGCACTTCACGCCCGACGACTGGGGCAGCCGCACCGAGGCCTGGTTCCGGCGGCAGCCCATCGCGGTGTGGGTGGTGGCGGCGCTGGTCGTCGGGGCCCTGGCGCTCCAGCTGGGCAGCGGCAACCAGCTGGCCTTCGTCTACTACCAGTTCTGACCGTTCATAGCGGCGATATGGCGTGGTCTGCCGCCGGCCCCAGGAAGTCGAGCAGGGCGCGCTCGAACGCGGCGGGGTGCTCGAGGTGCAAGAAGTGTCCCCCCGGCAGCACCTGGACCGTGCAGGGCGCGTTCACCCGCTTGGCGCTGCGGGCGTAGTCGCTGGCCGGCACCGCGCCGTCGGTCTCGCCGCCCAGCACCAGGGTCTCGACCTCGACCCCACCCCGGAAGGGCCACGGGCCCAGGCGGCGGTAGTAGCCCATGGCCGCGTCGAGCACGCCCGGCGCAGCGTATGCGTTCTTGACCGCGGCGGTGTGGTCGGGGGTCCAGCCGAAGCCCGGTGACCACCGGTCATACATGTCGTCGATCTCGGCGAAGTCGTGCCGCGCCGCCCGCCGGCTCGCCCACGGCATCTTGTTCGACACGAAGTGGCGGGCGGCCCAGAGCTTGGCGGTCGAGGGCCGGATGGTGGCGGGGTGCGGGATGGCGAGCACCACCAGCTTGGAGATGCGCTCCGGCGCGAGGTGAGCGGCGCCCCAGGCCGCGGCGGCGCCCCAGTCGTGACCCACCACGACCGCCTGCTGGGCGCCGATCGCGTCGATGAGCGCGACGAGGTCTTGGGCGAGATCCCGCACGTGAAAGGCGTCGGTGGCGGGCCGCTCCGTGGGGGCGATGCCGCGGCCGAAGGGGCGCACGGCGCGGTAGCCGGCCGCGACCAGCGCCGGGACCACCGCGTCCCAGGTGTGGGCGGTGTCGGGGAAGCCGTGCTGCAGCAGCACCAGCGGGCCGTCGCCATCGTCGAAGACAGCGTGGGTCAGGCCGTTCGCCTGGACAGGGACCCAGCCGGTCTCGGGGACGTGCTCGCGGGGCATCGGGCTCCAGGGGGCGCAGGGGGCCCGAGAGGATACAGCGCCGACAGCCCGGAGGCCCCGATGTCGAAGTCGCTCGCCCTGCTCATGACCCTCGCCTTGCTCGGCTGCGGGGGCACCACCGGCTCCGATGACAGCGCCGCGGCCGACGGCTCCGACGCAGGCGCCGACGGCGCCGACGGCACCGACGGCGAGGTCGAGCGTCAGCCCCCGGCCTACTCCGGGGGCGACTGCCCCACCCTCGAAGCCGGCGACAACACCTTCGCCTCGGGCGACACGACCTACACCGTGCACGTCTGGCTCCCAGACGACCCGGCGGGCGCGCCGTTGCTCACGGGCTGGCACTGGCTGGGCGGGTCGGCGCGCTCGCTGGTCAACGCCATGGAGCTCGATGAGCTGGTGGAGGGCGAGGGCGTGGTGCTGCTCGCCCCCGACTCCGACGGCTCGCAGTTCGAGTGGCACTTCCTCGACGGACCCGACGGCAACCCCGACCTGCTGCTCTTCGAAGACCTCGTGGCCTGCGCCCACGCCCAGTGGGGCGTCGACCTCGACCGCGTCTACGCCACCGGCATGTCGGCGGGCGGCCTGTGGACCAGCTACCTCACGATGCACGCCGCGCAGTGGCTGGCGGCCACCGCGCCCATGAGCGGCGGCATCGAGGGCTACACCTCGCCGGCCGACCCCATCCCCGCGATGCTCACCTGGGGCGGACCCCGCGACCTCTACAGCAGCTACAGCTTCGAGGAGGCCTCGGAGCGGCTGAGCGCGGGCCTGCAGTCCGACGAGAGCTTCGTGGTGGAGTGCGTCCATGACGATGGCCACACGCTGCCCCCCTGGGGCTTCGGGCCCGCGTGGGCCTTCCTCGAGGCCCACCCGAAGGGCACCGACCCGTCGCCCTGGGCCGGCGGGCTGCCCGACGACGTGGCCGCCCACTGCCGCCTTCCCTGAACCGGCCGGCCTGACCTCGATCTCGCCTGCATCCATCTCTTGACACGTCACCACCCAGGGGTGATGATCAGCCGGCCCTGACGTGCATCCCTGCGGCGTCCGTGGCAGGGTGGCACGACCCCACCCGACCGGGGCCGAGGAGAGACCCACCGTGAGCCGCCTCGAGGACCACAACCGAGAGCTGCAGCGGATGCTGGGCTTCGTCGTGGGCTTCGGCGTGCTCGCGGCGGCCAGCTACGCGGTGCCGGGCACCGAGGCGGTGCGGCCCTGGGTGCCGGGCGAGCCCGTTCCGCTGGTGCACCTGCTCACCGGGAACTCCCGGGTGGTGGAGACCCACCCCGGCGTGCTGGTCTCCCGCAGCGACGACGACGACGGCGCCCAGGCTGGGTTCCCAGAGGCCGGCGACACGGGTCTCCCCGATGGACTCACGGATGGACTCACGGATGGCCACGCGGAGGAGGCGCTGCCCGATCCCGCGCTCGACGCGCCGCCGGCCGACTCCCACGCGCTCGCAGCGCAGGCGCCGGCCGCCCCCGAGCCGGCGGGCTCCAACGCCGTCGACCTCGACGCGGCCGCCATCGACCCTGCCGCGCCCGCGGCGGTGGTGCTCGACGCCGCCGAGGCGGTGGACGCGCTCGCAGCCGGACTGGCCGCCGAGGCGGTCGCCCAAGCCGCCCTCGACACCGACCCCCCGACCGACGGCGACGACCCCGGCGGCGAACCCGGCGACGGCGACGCCCTGGCGCTGCTCACCGTCGAGGGCGCCAGCGCCGTGCTGGCCGATCCGGTCGACGACTCCGCCGCCCCGACCGAGGACACGGGGCGGGCTGAGGCGCCGGCGCCCACGGGGCCGCCGCGCGACCCGCACCTCCGCGACCGGCCCCCGGCCCGCGGCACCCCCCTCGAGGTGCCGCCTGGGGCCCTCGATGCTTGGTTCTCGTCGCTGCGTCGCGCCGTGAGCGGCGAGCCCGGCCACATCGCGCGGGCCCT
>JBDQIL010000101.1:0-8888 GCA_040264415.1 Myxococcota bacterium | reverse complement strand
CCCCCGCAGCGGTCGCCGCCTACCTCGCCGCCATGGACGCCGCGGTCGCGCGCGGCCGCACGGGGCTCGAGCCCGAGGCCATGGCGCAGGCGATCGTCCAAGACGCCCTCGCCGGCCGCACCGACGGCTTCGACCGCCTCATCGCCGCGAACCGCGCCGTGCTCGACGGCGTCCAAGCCACCCCCGCGCCGTCCGGCTGTGACGGCTGCGCCCAGCACCACGCTCAGACCCGCGCCGTCCTCGGCCAGAGCCTCGCGCTGCTCACCGACCTGCGGGCGGCGACCGTCGCCGGCGACCTGCAGGCCCTGTCGGCCGCCCAAGGCCGCGCGACCGCCCTCGAGGCCAAGGCGCGCGACATCGAAGCGCTGAAGGCCACCCTGATCGAACGCTACGCCCTGCGCTGAGCGCCGGGCGGCGGTCGATCAGAAGACCTCCATCCACGCCAGGGTGTCGGTGCCCAGGAAGGGATCGGTCGCTGCGGTGATGGTGCCGATGGTGCTGCCGGTCGCGTCAGGGTCGGACGTGCCGTAGAAGACCGTGCCGTGGTCGGAGACGGTGATGCCCGACACGTAGCTGTCTTCTTCTTCGATGTAGTCGTCGTCGTTGCTGTCGACCAGGCCGTCGCCGTCGGTGTCCATGCCCGGCTGGCAGTCGTCGTAGGCCAGGCCGTACACGCGGCCCACGCCGCCGTCGCAGAGGTCGGAGTCGGGCACCCAGGTCGGGAAGAAGACCGTGCCCGCATAGACCGTGGGCGAGCCGGTGAGGCCCTCACCGGCGTCGAGGGTCACGATGCCGTCCGACCCGCAGTCGGTGATGGGCTCCATGTAGTCGCCGCCGCAGTCTTCGGGGGCGGTGTCCTTCATGGCGAAGAAGTAGCCGCTGTCCGAGCCGGTGCGCTCGTAGGGGGTGCCCGAGCCCCAGTAGACGGCGAGGTTTCCGTCGGGGAGCCACGACGCCGTCGCTGAGTAGTAGACCTCGGGCCGCGCCGAGAGGCCGCCGTCGTCCACCGGATCGAAGAACTCCACCCAGTCGAGATCTTCGGGGTCGGAGGTGTCGATGCAGGCCTTGTACATCCAGGTGGAGCCCGGGCTCGCGATGTCGTTGCCGGGTGAACCACCGCCCTCGTCGGAGGGGGTGTAGGTCGTGGTCACCGGGAAGTACAGCGTGTCTACGTCGCCGTCGGAGTCGACATCCACCGCCGCGAGGGCGGCCGAGATGTAGGCGTACTCGTAGTGGCCGGCGCTGTCGGAGTCGTTCTCGAGCGACGCCGCCGAGTAGTCCGGCCGCTCGGGGTGGTAGTTGTCGCCCCGGGCGTAGTCGGCGGTGGACGACGGCGCCTGGTACTTCACCGGCGGATCGGTGGTGCTCTGGTAGTCGTCGCCGAGGTGCCACATGTAGAGGTTGGCTTCGGCCTGCTCGTAGTAGTCGGTGCCGCTGGTGGTGAGCGACACGGCCCGGCCGCTGCCCCAGAAGGCCACCCACCGATCGACGGGGTCGGTCGCGTCGGAGGCGTCGTAGACGTTTCCGATGACCGGCGCGCCCACGGTGTGGCCCACCGCGGCGTTGTCGGACTCGTCGGTCTGCTCCCACAGGAACTTGGGATCGTTGGTGTCGGTGATGTCGAGGGCCAGGGTCACCGGGCCACCCTTGCCCTGCTGAACCACCACCACGCGGCGCCACTCGCAGTCGTAGGGGACGCTGGTGCAGTCTTTCACGCCGTCGTTGTTGGCGTCGATCCAGACGTCTTCGACCACCGGAGAGCCGTCGAACAGGAAGGTGCGCCCGTAGAGCATGAGGTCCACGAGGCGACCCGCCCACTCAGCGTCGTGCTCGCGGTGCAGCACGTAGCCGGGGATCCAGGCCCACAGCTCTTCGCCCTCTTCGGAGTCAGAGGCGGTCGAGTAGTCCTCTTCGAGCCGGAAGGCGTGCAGCATGCCGTCGTTGGCGGCCAGCAACACGATGTCGGGCGAGGTCTCGGCGTCGCGATTGTCTTCGAGGCCCTCGAGGAAGACGCGGTAGGTCGGGTCGATGGCGTAGTTGTTGTTGCGGGCCTGCACCACGACCGGCACCGAGTGCGGGGAGTCACCCAGGCGCCAGCGGCCGCGGGTCTGCGACATGTACCGGAACTCGGCGTTGTTGAAGCCGCGGGCGAAGTCCACGAGGGCCTGCAGGTCGTCTTCGTCTACGAGGCAGCCGTCCTTGGACAGGTCGTAGGAGGTGTCGGAGGCGCAGCCGCTCGAGTCGACGCTCACGTCGAGGATCTCGTCGAGCACGGTGGAGTCGGCGGCGACCTCTTGCGCGAAGGTGCGGTCGAAGCCCATGCGCAGATCGGAGTCGCCCTCGTTCGACAGCACGGTCGAGGTGAGGTCGTAGGCCGGCTCCCAGAACGTGTAGATGTCGCGTCGGCCGACACCGTCGCGGTCGTCGGGGTTGTCCTCGGTGGAGGTGACCAGGCGGCTCACCAGCAGATCGCCGCCGTCCCAGAGGGCGCCGCCGTAGTCGGACGAGCCGTTGTAGAGCACCTGACCGTAGGTCGAGCTGACCGGGTCGTCGTCGATCTCGTAGGCCCGCACGTGGCCTTGGCCCAGCGCCATGCCAGACGTGCTGGTGGTCGTGTCGTCGCCGTTGAGCGAGTAGAACGTGTAGACCAGGTACGCGCCGTCTGCTGAGACCACCGGGGTGGAGCGCGAGAACGTGCCCGACCGGATGTCCTGCATGGTCAGCAGCATGCCGGTGAGGATGCCGTCGGGGGTGGACGCCGCGTTGTAGATGCCCGCGTTGGAGGTCTCGTCGCTGGCGTTGCCGAAGAGATCCTCTGCGACCGCAGAGCTGTTGATGCCCAGGCCGATGGTGTGCACGATGACGTTCTGCGTGCCCGACAGGTCGGAGCGCTGGTCAGCGTTGTAGAGCTTGTAGACGACGTTGTCGTAGTAGCACTGCTCGTCGGAGGCCGACGGCGAGGTGGTGCGCCCCGTCGCGGTGTCGCAGGTCACGTCGGTGGTCAGCCCGCTGGTGGACCGGTAGGCCCCGGTCACCTTCTTGTCGTCGAGGGGACGATCGTTGGTGATCACGATGACGTGGGTCTCTTGGCACCAGTACTCGATCGGCGCCTCGGCCCAGTCGTTGTCGAAGCCGTCGAGGTCGTCGTCCGTGGAGTCGTCGGCGGCGGTGTTGCCAAAGTAGTTCAGCGCGAGGTCTTCGAGGCTCTCCGCCAGGTTTCGGCGCGTGGTGTTGTGGGCGCTCAGCCCGCTCAGCGCGGCCGAGATCTCGGCGTTCGAGCTGCCCAGCGGCGCGATGGGGAAGAAGTCGTCGTCGTAGCGGACCGTAGACGTGCCGCCGGTGCTGAGCGTGTGCGAGTAGACGCTGTCGGGTGAGGTGCCCACCACGCCGTAGCGGGCCCAGTCGAAGTGCTGGGTGACCAGACCGATGGCGTCGACCACATCGTCGATGCACGGCTCGCTGAAGTTGCTGGTGCTGGTGCCGGTGTCCGACGTGTCGCCGCTGCCCGGCTCGGGGCAGGGGTCGGCCATGGTCGAGTTCATGTCGATGACGAACAAGATGTTCGGCGTGACGGCCTCGGTGGTCGAGAGGTACTCCTCGCCCGACGCAGACGACGACGCCTGCGCAGCGGGCGCGAGCACGACGGCGAGCAGGCCGAGGGGGAGCAGAGGCGAGAGGGGGCGATTCATGGGCTTCCTCATCGGATCTTACAGGTACCGAACTTCACCTTGCGGATCAACATGGACGCGGTGGCCGTCGTCTCATTGACCGCGGCGCTGGACGCGCTCGTGGCCGACGACTGCATACGCGCCGTGGACTCCATCTCCCAGTAGTCGGCACGAAACTTGTTCTGGCCCAGCTCGGTGGAGTAGCCCGGGGGCGGGTTGCCGCAGCGATGGAAGGTCGCGGTGACCCAGTAGACGCCCAGGTTGTGCGAGCGCCCGTAGCTGGAGTAGGCCACGCCGCCGAAGTCGGTCTCGCCGGCGGTGGCGGTCACGAAGTCGCCGAAGGTGTCCGGCCCAGAGTCGATGCCCTCGTGGGGTGGGTCTTCGTACATGATCTCGTTGCGCGCATGCTCGGTGCCGGCGTGGGCCGTGTTGAGCGTGAGCATGTGCTTGCGGTTCTGCAGCGCGATGCGCTGGTCGATGCCGGCCACCTGCAGCGTGCTGGACCCCAGCACCGCGAGGATGGCCATCACCAGCAGCGCCACCAGCAGGATGTAGCCGCGTTCGCGACCCCGGAGCTGGCGGTGGAGGGGGGTGGGACGCATCACAGGTTGGCCTGGTAGCGGAGGTTCCGGACCGCGACTTCGGTCGTGATGACCTGGCGGTAGTAGTGGTCGGTGCCGCTCGAGGCGGCCGAGCGATTGCCCAGCGCGGGCCGGGCCGCGGGCATGCGGTCGTTGAACTCTTCACGGGCGCTGCGGGCGATGATGCCGACGCGCACCATCCAGATTCGGTTGGCGTCGGTGGACGCCGTGATGGAGTTGCCGTCGACCCAGTTCGAGGCGTCGGAGCAGTCCACCGTACCCGTACCGGCGGCGGCCACGCAGTATTCGAGTTGCAGATCCTCGATGTCGTCCACCAGCGGGACGTCATCGGCGTCTGGCCAGCTCATGTCCATGTCGAGCATGAGCACCGGGTGCTCGGTGCTGCCCGGCCCGATGCTGTCACCCGAGTTGTCGTCCACGTAGAAGGTGTAGACGTTCGCCTTCGAGCAGGTGAGCACCGGGGTGAGGTTCTCGGAGCTGCTGCAGACCCCGTCGTAGTCGGACAGGCCCGTGTTCGAGGTCACCGAGATGGTGCCCAGCCCGGCGTTCACGCCGGTGATCTCCCACAGATAGGTCTCCATGCCGCGCATGTCGGCGTAGTCGAAGCAGACCAGCAGGTCGCCCGACTGGTACTGCGCGAGCCGGGCGTTGTTGCCGAGCATGGACGTGCGGAAGGTGAGCGAGGTGGTGGTGCACGACTCGATGGTGGAGTTCGAGGTGTCCATCACCAGGGACGGGTCGGCGTAGACCACCGTGATGGCGTCGGTGCCGTTCGCGCCGTCGGCGTCCCAGGGGATCAGGGCCGGGAGCAGCGAGTCGGCCGAGCCGTTGCCTGGGTTGGTCGGGCCCAGGATCCCGCTGAGGTACCCAGAGGTGCCGTACCCAGCCATGCGGATGCTGCGGGTGAGCATGTCGGTCGAGAAGCGCAGGTTCTGGTTCATCTCCATGTGGAGATCCTGCGTCATCAGCTGCCGGCTCTGGATGGTGAACAGCCCGTAGAGGCCCGCGACGGTGACCGCGGCGATGGCCACGGCGACCATGACCTCGATGAGGGTGAAGCCAGCGCGGGCGGCGCGGCGGAGCAGGCGGGCGGTGGGCTCGCGGGTCATGTCATTGATCCCGGAAGCGGTAGGAGGAGATGGTGGTGCCATGCCAGGTGTTGAAGGCCTCGTCGTCGTACTGACAGCGCACCCGGATGCGCGCCCAGGTGGCGGCGGTGTCCATGTCCTCGATGTCCCAGGTGATCAGGTAGACCGGCTCGCCGCGGCCGGTGTTCGACGTGTCACCCGAGGCGTTCTTCGGCGTCGGCGCGCCGCCCCCCGACGGATGCTCCAGGTAGGCCCAGGGCGCCGCCGCCGTGGTGGGGTCGGACATGCTGTCCTGCAAGACCGTGGGCCGCGTGGTCTGGGTCCACTCGAGGGCGAGCAGCTGCTCCATCTGGCTCTGGGCCAGGTAGGTGCAGGCGGTCATGCGCCGGGCCTGCTTGTTGCTGCGGACAGCCTGGGTGTGGAACCCGAACATCACGACCAGGGAGAAGCCGAGGAGCGCGGTCGCGATCAGGGCCTCGATGAGCGTGAAGCCCGCGCGACCGCTGCGTCGCGCGAGCAGCGGGGAGGTGTCGGGGCCGCGCGGGGAGACGCGGCGAGCGGTGCGGCGGGAGGTCATCGAGCTGCGGTGGCCGTTGTGGGGTTCGGGTTCAGAGACGAGACGACCGAGACGCTGCCGACCCGGTTGACCATCACATCGACCTGGTCGTCTACGCCGTCACGAGCGGCCGACTGGTTGATGAAGGTCACGGCGATCCAGCCGCCCTGGTCGACGAAGTCGGTGCCGGGGTTGGCGAGCCGCCCGCGGGGGCTGAAGACGATCGAGTCGGCGCTGTTGGCGCCAGGGCCCCCGATGTCGGTCCAGGAGGACAAGCAGGTGCCGCGCGAAGACAGGTCTCCGCTCGGGCCCAGATCGACCGACCCCTCGGACTGATCGTCGTCGCTGCCATCGACCTCGGCGTCGACCGGGAGGGCCTCCCAGCTGCGCGACGCGCTCGAGCGGTCGCCGATCTCGAGGGCCCACGACCCACCCCACGCGTCGCGGTCGTTCTCGCAGTCGCCGCCGGTGGAGACCAGCCGAAGGCGGGTCTCTCGGCTGCTCGAGATGGACAGGTTGCGGAGGTACATGAGGTCGCTCTTGAAGGCCTTCACGGCACGCACGAGGCGGTACCGGGGGAGATGAGACTGCAGCGAGGTGAAGCCGATGGCGGAGATGACCACGATGAGCGCCAAGACCACGACCAGCTCGATGAGCGTGAAGCCGCGGCGACGATTCGGCCGTGGGATGGGGCGCTCCGTCATGGTCGGGGGTTCGAGGGTCGCGGCCGACCGGGCCGCACGTGAGATCTACTGTACCGAGAAAGGCGGGCCGCAGGGAAGGATGGCGGCTGCGAAGGTGGCGTCAGCGGGGAAAAGCTTGCCGATCCGGGAAGTCTTTTCCTACTCCGGCGCTGCCGGCGGCACGATCGGCGGCAGGGGCTGGGGACAGGCCTGGTCGACAATGGAGCGTCGGCGGGCCACGAGGCGTCGGACCGCGGGCAAGTCGGGCAAGGCCACCCGCGTGGCCTCGGCGGCGTCGAGGGAGGCGTCTGCGGCGTCGAGCCAGGCTCGAACCGGCGGCGCGGTCTCCTCGCATCGCTCGGGGTCCTCCCGTCCTCCCGACGCCCGCACCACCGCGCGGGCCTGGAGCTGGAGGAGCAGCGCCCGGTAGCGGACCGGGGTGTCGGACAGGTCGAGGCCCGCCTCGATCTCGGCGAGGGCGTCATCGACCCGACCCTGGCGGAGCCGGGCCTCAGCGAGACCGAGGCGGTACTCGCCCTCTGCCGGCAGGCGCGCCACGAGGTCGGCGTATCGCTGGGCGCCCCCGTCTATATCGCCGGTAGCCATCTCCATGAGCGCCACGCTGGCCTGCACCTTCGGGTCGTCGGGCGCGAGGGCCAGCGCCTCACCGAGCAGGGTGCGGGCCCGGCCGGGTTCGCCCCCCGCCAGCGCCACGCTGGCGAGCCCCCGCAGGCACTCGGGCGACTCGGGCGCCACCTGGACGCAGCGCTCGAAGGCGCCGAACGCTGCGGAGCGCTGCCCCGCCAGGTGGTAGGTCCACCCCAGGCCCGCCAGCGCCCCCGGGTGACGCGGCTCCCGGCTCAAGGCCCGCCTGAACCCCTCCTCAGCCGCGGCCAGATCGTGGCGATCGAGGGCGGCCTGCCCGCGGCTCACGAGGCGGTCGGCGGAGCACCCCATGGCCAAGAGCGCGAGCGCCAGCCCGCCCAGCGCTGGCCTCACAGGTCCTCCAGGCCGTAGTCGCGGATCTTGTAGGCCAGCGCCTTGTAAGAGATGTCCACGAGCCGCGCGGCCTGGGTGCGGTTTCCGCCGGTTCGACGCAGCGCCAGCGCGATGAGGTGGGCCTCGAGCGCGGCGCTGTGCCGCTTGATCGACAGGTCGGCCTCGGGGTGATCGGGCCCGAAGGCCACGACCCCGTGGACCCGAGCGCGCGGAGCGACCGGCGGCGCGGTCACCAGGGCGTCGGGGCCGAGGGGAGCATCGCCCGCCAGGAGCGCCGCCTGCTCGAGGGTGTTGGCGAGCTGTCGCACGTTCCCGGGCCAGGCGCGCTCGGCGAGAGAGGCCAGCCCTTGGGGGGTCAGGCGGAGAGGCGCGCGGCCCAGCCTGGACGCGATCTCGTGGGAGAGGTCGTCGATGAGCTCTTCGAGGTCTTCGGCGCGCTGACGCAGGGGGGGCACCTCGAGGCGGACCGCAGCGACGCGGTCGAGCAGGTCTCGGCGCAGCCGCCCGGCCTCGACCGCGGCGTCGGGATCGTCGGTCGTGAGGCAGATGAGGCGGGCCCCCCCCTCGGCCGTCGACAGCCCTGCATCGAGGGCATCGAGCAGCGCGGCCTGGGTCGCCTCGGGCGTTCGCGTGATGCCGTCGAGGACGAGCGTTCCGGAGCGGCGCTCCTGGAGCGCCCCGGACTCGACGCTCGCCGCCCGCAGGACCGTGCAGGGGCCCCGGCGACCCGACGTCACGTGGAGCCACTCGGCGACACGGCTCTTTCCGGCGCCTGCCTCACCCGTGATCAGCACCGGCCGGGCACTGGGCGCCACCCGCTCCACCAGGGCCTGCAGGTGCGCGGCGGCGGGCGACCGCGTGACCAGGGCGCGGCGGGGCCGCGGCGGCGCGCTCGCGGGCTCTGGCGCTCGGTCGAGCAGCCGACGGACACACGAGCGGATCTCGTCGGCGCGGAAGGGCTTCGACACGTAGTCGAAGGCGCCGCGGTTCAGCGCCTCGACCGCCGTGTCGGCGCTGCCGTAGGCGCTCATCATCACCACGGACAGGCCCCGCCCGGCGACCGCGTCGAGGAACGACATCCCGTCGACCCGCGGCATGCGGACATCACACAACACCACGCGGATCTGGGGCAGCCGCTCGAGCGCCTGGAGCGCGGCGCGGCCGTCTTGGGCCTCGGCCACCACGTGCCCGTCCCGCTCGAGGATCACGCGCAGCAGGTGCCGAATGTTGACCTCTTGGTCGACGATGAGGATGCGCGCGTCGCGCGCGGCCGGGGGCAGGCTGGCGGGGGG
>JBDQIL010000100.1:0-8891 GCA_040264415.1 Myxococcota bacterium | reverse complement strand
GGTCGGCGCCCGCATGGAGAAGGGCCGCGGCATCAAGCTCGAGACCCGCATCCCCACCCTGGGCCGCGACACGCTCGCCCCCCGCCGCCCCCTGAGAGGACGCCGATGAAGTCCATCCCCGAGGTCGCCGCACTGCAGGCCCGCCTGAGCGACCGCACCGCCCGCGTGGGGGTGCTCATGGGCGGCCGCTCCACCGAACGCAAGGTCTCGCTGAAGAGCGGCAAGGCGGTGGCCGAGGCGCTCGTGCGGCGCGGCTGGGACACCGTCGCCATCGACGTGGGCCCCGACCTCCCCTTCCGGCTGCGCGACGAGCGGATCGATGTGGCCTGGATCGCGCTCCACGGCGCCTTCGGGGAAGACGGCTGCGTGCAGGGCACGCTCGAGGTCATGCGGGTGCCCTACACCGGCTCCGGCGTGCAAGCCTCCGCCATCGCGATGGACAAGGTGGCCACCAAGCGCCGGTTGGCCGATCGCGGGGTTCGCCTGCCCGCCGACACGGCCTGGCACGCCGGCGACCCCATGCCGCAGCTGGCGCTGCCCCTCATCTGCAAGACCCCGCGGGGCGGCTCGACCCTGGGCATCCTGCGGGCCCCCGACGCCGCCGCGCTCGAGGGCGCCCTGGCCGAGCTGTCGAAGCTCGACGACACCGTTCTGGTTGAGCAGGTCATCACCGGCGACGAGATCACGGTCGCCGTGCTCGACGGCCGGCCGCTGCCGGTCACGCTCATCCGGCCCATCGGCGACGACTTCTTCGACTTCGAGGCCAAGTACACCGAGGGTCGCACCGAGTACATCACCCCGGCCCCCATCGACGACGCCACCCGCATCGACGCCCAGCGACAGGCCAAGGTCGCCTACGACGCGCTCGCGCTCCGCGGGGTCGCGCGGGCCGACTTCATCGTCGACGAAGCAGGCCACGCCTGGTTCCTCGAGATCAACACCATCCCGGGGATGACCGCCACCAGCCTCTCCCCCATGGCGGCCGCGGCGGTGGGCATCGACTTCGACGGGCTGGTCGAGGGCGTGCTGCTCGCCGCGTCGCTCGGCGTGGCCGAGGCCTCTGCCGACGAGCAGGGGGCGCCGGGCGCGTGACCGCGAGCTCCCCCGACGCTGCGGCCGTGGGCGCCGACGAGACCCTCGACCTGCTCTGCGGCGACTGGCACATCCTGCAGCTCGCTCGCGGCCACCGGTTCTCCACCGACGATCTCGTGGGGGCCTGGGCGGCGGGCCAGGCGCGCCCCCGCGCGGGGCGGCTGCTCGACCTGGGCGCCGGGGTGGGCTCAGTCGGCCTCATGACCCTCTACCAGATGGGCGACGATGCCCACCTGACCATGGTCGAGGCCCAGGCGGTCAGCCACGGGCTGGCGCGCCGCAGCGTCGCGCTGAACGGGCTCGAGGCGCGCATCACCGCGAGACACGGCGACCTGCGCGACCCCGCGTCGGTGCCCGAGGGCGAGCACGGGACCTACGATCTCGTCACCGGCACCCCGCCCTACATCCCCCTCGGGAGCGGCAAGGCCTCGCCACACCCGCAGCGCGCCCACTGCCGCATGGAGCTGCGGGGCGACGTGTTCGACTACTGCACCGCCGCCGCCCGCGCGCTCCACCCCGACGGCGCCTTCGTGCTGGTGCACTCCGCGGTGGACGCGCGGCCCGAGGCCGCCATCGACGCGGCGGGGCTCACGCTGTGGAGCCGCCAAGACGTTCGGTTTCGGCGCAACCGCGCTCCGACCATCGCGGTCTGGACGTGCGGCTTCGGAGGGGCACGACGCGATCCGCCCGATCTCGTGGTGCGCGAAGCCGACGGGGCGTGGTCACCCGAGTGGCGGGCGCTCCGCGCCCAGCTGGGCGCCCCGACCCACACCCCCGTTCGAGCGCCCCGATGATGGGCCGCTGAGGGCAGGCAGACAGGGCAGGCAGACAGGGCGGGTTGCGCCCGCGCCGATGCCCGCTCAGGCGGACCACACCAGCACGTCGCTGCGTGCGGCGCTCGCGCCCTGGTAGCCGAGCACCCGCAGGGCCACGCAGCCGCCATCCCGCTCGACCTCGACCGCGACGCGGTCGGCGCCGCCAGACTCTCCCACGAAGGTCTCCACCATCGCTAGCACAGCGTCACACAGCGCGCGGAGGTGGTTCTGAGGGATTTGCCCCGCGCACTGGATGGTCCGACAGAGCCAGAGACCGAGGGCCGTCAGGTCGAGCTCGTCGGACCGGACCTCGCGACGCGTGGCGATGGCGGGGGGGGTTCCCATGACAGCGTCTCCGGTGGAGGGGGTGCACTCACCATAGACACGAATCTGGGGCGGATCCCATGAGACTATGCAACAGGTTGTCTCGGCCCCCTACTGGCGCAGGTAGATGTCGAGGTAGGCGGTGCCAGGGTTGTCGCTGGTCGTGCAGCCGCTGATCGCCTCGAGCGCGCCCACCCGAATGGTGTCAGACGACAGCGAGTCGTCGATCACGAAGTCGTACCCGCCGATGTAGGTCGTGTTCGACGTGTAGTCGGTGGTGGACATGCCGCAGATCGACGATCCCCAGTTGAGCGGTACGCCCCACGACTGGCTGGCGAACTGGAAGCCCAGGTTGTTGCAGCCCGTCAGCGAGGTCGGGTACGTGCAGTGGGCGTGGACCGAGCCGGAGACGTAGGCGAAGAGCACCTCGTCCCACGAGAATCCCTCGCTGTTGTAGTAGGTGGTGTCGTAGCTGGTGCCCCACACCGCCACCGACGCGCCCACGCGGGTCCAGCCGCCGCCATCCGTGGTCATATCGCAGGTATAGGCGGTCACCGTGCCGTTCACGTCGAGGTAGTAGCTGCCGTCGGAGGCCGATGGATCGTCGTCGAGCACCTCGGCGCAGTCTTCGGCCGCGCAGGCCGCGCCGGTGCCCAGCACCCCCTCGTCGATGACCCCGTCGCAGTCGTCATCGCTGCCGTTGCAGCTCTCTGATGCGCCTGGGTTCACCGCGACGTTGGCGTCGTCGCAGTCGGTCGCGTCGCTGGCGTACCCGCTGGGCTGCAGGCAGGCGTCGGTGGTCGAGGTGGCGTCGCCGTAGCCGTCGCTGTCGCTGTCGAGGTACCAGGTGGACCCGCCGGCGAGGCCCGCGTCGTCGTCGTCGATGTCGCCATCGCAGTCGTTGTCGACGGAGTCACAGACCTCGGCCGCGGCCGGGTTGATGGCGGCGGCCGCGTCGTCACAGTCGGTGGCGTCGGCGACGTAGCCGGTGGGCTGCCCGCAGTCGGCGGTGGAGGAGCTGGCGTCGCCGTAGCCGTCGCCGTCGCTGTCGGCGTAC
This sequence comes from Myxococcota bacterium, assembly GCA_040264415.1. Taxonomy (GTDB): domain Bacteria; phylum Myxococcota_A; class UBA796; order UBA796; family UBA2385; genus M30B51. The sequence continues at coordinate 5,603 of JBDQIL010000100.1, read as the reverse complement.
CAGGTGGAGGTGCTCAGGCCCTCGTCGGTGCTACCGTCACAGTCGTCGTCGGTGTCGTTGCAGACCTCGGTGGCGCCGGGGTTCACGGCCGCCGCGAGATCGTCGCAGTCGCTCGAAGAGGCGACGTAGCCGCTCGGCTGGCTGCACTGGGTGAGCGAGAGGCTGGCCCCGCCGTAGCTGTCGCCGTCGGCGTCGAGCCACCAGGTGGCCGCATCGACCGCGTCGTCTTCGTCGATGGTGCCGTCGCAGTCGTCGTCGTGGCCGTCGCAGTACTCGGCGGCGCCCGGGTAGGTGGTGATCTCGCCGTCGTCGCAGTCGAAGGCAGCGGTGGCCGCGACGTAGCCAGAGGGCTGCAGGCAGGCGGTGGTCGTGGTGGCGGCGAGCCCCACCCCGTCGCCGTCGCCGTCGAGGTGCCAGGTCGAGGCGTCGACCGCGTCGTCTTCGTCGGCGGTGCCGTCGCAATCGTCGTCGATCCCGTTGCAGCGCTCGGTGCCGGCGGGACTGACGTCGATGTCGGCGTCGTCGCAGTCTCCGGCGCCCGCGGCGTAGCCCTCGGGCAGGGCGCAGGCCTCGATGGTCAGCCCGGCGTCGCCATAGCCGTCGCCGTCGCGATCCACCCAGAAGGTGGTGGTGACGCCCTCATCGACCTCGTCGTCGCAGTCGTTGTCGATCTCGTCGCAGATCTCGCTGGCCCCCGGGTGCGCGGCGGCGGTGGAGTCGTCGCAGTCGCCGCCAAGCTCCACGAAGTCAGCGGGGGCGTCGCAGCGCTCCTCCGCGAGGTCGTCGTCGCCGTAGCCGTCGCCATCGGCGTCGGGGTAGTAGGTGCCCACCAGGCCCTCATCGACCGCTCCGTCGCAGTTGTCGTCGACGCCGTTGCACACCTCGATGGCGCTCGGGAACACGCTGGCGTCGCTGTCGTCGCAGTCGGTGCCGGACGGCACGGCGCCGGCCGGCTGCTCGCAGGCCTCGGTGACCGCGTCGGGATCGCCGAAGCCGTCACCGTCGTCGTCGGCGAAGAAGCGGTCGGTGACCCCCTCGTCCACCTCTCCGTCGCAGTCGTTGTCGATGCTGTCGCAGATCTCGGTGGCGGCTGGCGACCGGCTGGCGTCGCTGTCGTCGCAGTCCTCGTCGGCGGCGAAGCCGTCGCCGTCCTCGTCCAGCGTGCTGAGGCCGTCGGCGTCGACGTCTTCGATCTCGCCGCCCCCGCGTTTGGTGTCGCAGGCGAAGAGCAGGGTCAGGCTCAGCAAAGCGAGGGATCGCATCGAAGCTCCACAGGTCAGGGGCACGCGCCCCGAAGGGGTCGGCCCGAGGGTCACCGCGACACGAGTGTAGCCGAACCGAAGCGCTCCCACCGCGCGGGTCTCCTCGAAGGCCGCCGATGCCCCATTGTGCCGCCGCTCGCCTCCGTTAGTCTGCCCCCATGACACTCACTCGACGATCGGTGCTGCGCGTGGGCCTGGGTGCCGCAGGCCTGGCCGCGGTGGGCGGCGTGGGCCTCGCGCTTCACACCGGCGACCTGCCCGCCCCGCCTGCCGCCCTGCAGGTGCTCGACGCCCACACCCATGCGGTGGTCGCGGCGGTCGCGGCCACCATGCTGCCAGCCGGCCCCGGCCGCCCCGACCCCATCGCGCTGGGCATCCCCGCCTTGGTCGACCAACACATGGCCACGATGCACCCCGCAGATCAGGCCGAGCTGGTTCAGGGCATCCTGCTGCTCGACAACGCTCTGGTGGGGCTGCTGATGGACGGGCGGCCGCGCACCTTCTCGGCGAGCGACCCCGACACCCGTCGGGCCACCCTCGAGGCCTGGCGCACCAGCGACATCGAGGTGCGGCGGGTGGTCTACAAGGCCCTCCGTGGGCTCATCGTGGCCGCCTACTGGGGCCACCCCGAGCTCTACGCGGCGGCTGGATACCCCGGGCCGCCCAGCTTCACCCGCGGGCCGACCCCCGCGCCCGACGCCGGCACGGCCGACCCACCCGCGCTCGACGCCGAGCCCCCCAGCGCCACGGTGCCAGGCTGATGGCCGGCTTCATCCGAGACGGCGCCGACCTGTCGGCTGACGTGGCCGAGTCCTGCGACGTCTGCATCGTCGGCTCGGGGGCGGGCGGTGCGGTGCTCGCCGCTGGGCTGGTGGCCCAGGGCCTCGACGTGGTGATGCTCGAGGCCGGGCCCGCGGTCACCGCCACCGACTTCTCGCTGCACGAGCGCGAGGCCTACCCCCACCTCTACCAAGACCGCGGCGGGCGCTCGACCGCCGACCTGGCGATCACCATCCTGCAGGGCCGCACGGTGGGGGGCTCCACCACCGTCAACTGGACCACCTGCTACCGCACACCCGACCGCATCCTCGACCACTGGCGCACCACGCACGGCATCGACGGCCTCGACCCCGACAGCCTCGCGCCCCACTTCGAGGCGGTCGAGGCCCGGCTCAACATCCACGCCTGGGACGAGGCCATCGCCAACGCCAACAACCGCAAGCTGCTCGACGGCGCGCGGGCCCTGGGGTGGCAGGTCGACGCCACGCGCCGAAACGTGAAGGGCTGCGCGAACAGCGGCTACTGCGGGCTGGGCTGCCCGGTCGATGGCAAGCAGGCCATGCACGTCACCTACCTCTCCGACGCCGTGGCCGGCGGGCTGCGGCTCTACGCCGACGTCGAGGCCCGCGCCGTGGTCACGAGCGGCGGGCGCGCCACCGGCGTCGAGGCCCAGGTGTTGCAGCGCGGCCGCACCGCAGACGCCCCGCATCGGGTGCGGGTGAAGGCGAAGGTGGTGGTCGCCAGCGGCGGCGCCATCAACACCCCAGCGCTGCTGCTCCGGTCCGGGCTCGACGGCGGCGGCCGGGTGGGCACCCGCACCTGGATCCACCCCGTCACCGGGGTCTCGGGCATCTACGATCAGCCTGTAAACGGCTTCTACGGCGCACCACAGTCCATCGCGTCTCACCAGTTCATCGACCGGGGCCCCGACCGCATCGGCTACTTCATGGAGACCGCGCCGGTGCAGCCCATGCTCATCTCGCTCGGCGTCTCCGCGGTGGGCGACGACCTCGCGGAGGCCATGGGCCAGCTCGACCACCTGTCGGTGCTGCTCGCCCTCGCGGTCGACGGCCTGCTGCCCCACGAGCAGGGCGGCACCGTGTCGCTGCGCGGCGACGGGCGTCTGCGCATCGACTACCCCGTGGGCGAGCCCCTCGCAGAGAGCATGAAGGCCTCCACCCGGTCGCTCGCCCAGGCTCACCTCGCAGCGGGCGCCACCCGCGTGCTCACCTTGCACCCCAAGGTGCCCGACATCCGGTCCGCCGACGACCTCGACAAGCTCGACGCCCTGTCCTACGGCGCCCACCACCACAACATCTTCACGGCCCACCAGATGGGGGGCTGCGCCATGGGCCCCGACCCGGCGGCCAGCGTGGTGGGCACCGACCACCGCTTCCATGGGGTGCCCAACCTGTTCGTGGTCGATGGTTCGGTGCTGCCCACGGCCCTCGGCGTCAACCCCTCCGAGACCATCTACGGCCTCGCGCACCGCGCCCGGAGCTTCGTGGGTGAGGCCGTCTGAGCCCTGCAGGGGCGTCACCGTGCGGGGTCGACGCCGGCCGGCGGATCCCAGCCCGGCTCGGGGGGACGCTGGGCCAGGCGCAGCCGAATCGGCCCCCGCGCGGTCGAGGCGTCGACCACGCGCCCGCCCTGCAGCACGTCGAGGCCACCGCGCGCCACGAGGCGGCGGGCCGCCTGCCGGGCGCGCTCCATCAAGGGCCGCCAGTCGTCGGGGCGCACGGCCCGGGCGGCCTCGGACGGACAGAGGGTCTTGGAGGGGCCCCGCTCCCGGGCGATCGACCAGACCGCGCGCTCGAGGGCGCGGTCGAGGGGGCCGGGACGCCGCGCTCGACAGGCGGCCGAACACCGCGTGATGTCATCCCACTGGTCCGCCCACCGCGCCCGCCACGCGATGCGGCGACCGCAGGTGTGGCAGCGCTTCTCGGCGGGCTCCATGGGCTTCGCTATCGCGCGCCGCCGGGCATGCACGGGCCAAGGACGTCGGCCACGACCGCGTGACCGGCCGGGGTCCAATGCCCGTCGTAGGTGAAGTACAAGGGCGCGCTGCCCGAGGCCCGCGCGGCCTCGAGGGGGCCCACGAGGTCACAAGCGGCGATGTTCATGCGGCGCAGGATGTCGGCCAGCATCTGCCCGGGCGCGTGCAGGTCGGCCTGGGCGGGGTCGAGGCCGACCAGCGAGAAGGTGGGCGCCACCCGGTCGGTGTCGACCACGAAGGCGGGCGGCGCGATGGCCACCACCAGCGCGTCGCCGCGGGCGCGGGTCTCGTTGGACAGCGCCCGGAGCGCCCGCTCGGTCTCGCCGCGCACCCCGTTTCGGCGGCGCTCGCCGGCGGTGGTGAACAGCTCGAGCTCGCTGGCCCAGCGCTGCCGCTCCGGGTTGTTCGGGTTGGCCAACGCGGCCACCCGTCCCCGCACGAGCCACTGCCCGTACAGGTACGAATTCTTGCGGAGGAAGGCGGTCAGGGCGGGCACGGGCTGGCGCTGGATCGGCTGGCCTTCGGGGCGGGCGCGCGCCCGATCGACCTCGGTGCGAAAGCGTCGGTTGTCTTCGAAGTCGTTGCCCAAGAAGAAGGTGAGCAGCACCCCGTCGAGCGACAGCGCTTCGTCGAGCTGCCGGTAGCGCTCGAGGGCCTGCCAGGTGGAGTAGCCGTCGACGCCGGCGTTGAGCACCTCGACGCCCTGCCCCGCGGCGAGACGCGCCGCGAAGGTGTCGGACTCGACCACCTGCGGCGACAGCGTGAACGAGTCGCCGGCGGCCAGCCATCGGGGCGCGTCGGCCTTCGGTTCGATCCCCCCACCCCGCAGGCCCCACTCGGCGTCGAAACGCAGCGGAACCCGGTACCCGAGCGATCGCATAGTGCCTTCGAAGCCCGGTTTGGGCCGAAACACGAGCTCGTGGTCGGTCAGGTACATGCCCTGGGGTGCGTTGTCGGGCGCACCGAACACCAGATCGGCGGCGCCGTGCGGAGCCACCAGCCCGGCGCCACAGTCGGCCACGAGCACGCCGGCCACGAGGCCCCCTGCGGCCAGGGCGGCGCGTCCGAGCCAGCGACGGATGCGGGACAGGGCGACCTCCAGCGTCGCCGAACCCTATCCCGCGGGGACACGGCTCACGCGGGGCCCGGTCGCCCCGGTCCGTCCAGGCCGTCCTTGAACTCGGAGGGGCTCATGCCGAACTCGGCGCGGAACTGCTCGCTGAACCGGGCCGGGCGGCGGTACCCGATGGCGTAGGCGATCTCGGAGAGGGTGCCCGCGCCCTGCTCGATGAGGGCGCGGCCCCGCTGCACGCGGATGCGTCGGATGAGCACCGACGGGGGCTCGCCGATGAGGGCCGTGAGCTTGCGCCCCAGCTGCCGACGGCTCATGAACACCGCGTCTGCGAGCTCCTGCACGCCAAAGTCCTCGTGGGCGAGGTGCTCGAGGATCGCGTCGCGCACCTGCGCGAGGAAGCGGTCCTCGGCCGACGCGACCTCCGGGGTGTCGTCGGCCATCGCCAGCCGCTGCTGGTGCCGCACCTGCAGGCGCCGCCGGGCCTCCAACT
>JBDQIL010000099.1:0-8898 GCA_040264415.1 Myxococcota bacterium | reverse complement strand
GGGCGCGACCGCCCCCGAGCCCCCCAACGGTCCGAGCGCCGAGCCCAGCGCCGACGCCGCCAGCGGCGACGCCGACGACGACACCGGCGTCTCCTTCGGACAGGTCGATCCCGACCGGCCCTTCACACCCGACGAGATCCAGTCCACGGTGGCCACCTTCCAAGACGACATCGAGGCCTGCCTGGACGAGTGGGGGCCGCAGATCGAGGGCTTCGACGGCCGCGTGGTGCTGCAGGCCGACTTCAACCCCGATGGCCTGCAAGACGTGCGCATCGCCGACCTCGACAACGTCCCGCTGCAGCTGTTGGGCTGCTTCTCCACGCCGGTGTGGGAGGCCACCTGGCCCCAGCCCGACGGCGCGGTCACCATCAGCTACCCCTTCATGGTCGAGGTCCCTGGGTCACCCACCGAGTGACCGCTCGACCGCTCCGGACAGGCGGGTAGGGCGCCCCATTCGCTGCGCGTCCCCCTGCCCTTCGGAGCCCAGATGTCGCTGTATGACGAGACCATCCCCACCTTCCTGCTCACCCTGCAGAGCCTCGACAGCTGGCTGCAGAAGGCCATCGACAACGCCGATTCGCGGGGCTTCGACGCCGAGAAGCTGCTGGCCGGGCGGCTCGCCCCCGACCAGTTCGACCTCACCCGCCAGATCCAGACCGCCTGTGACACGGCGAAGCTCTGCGGCGCCCGGCTCGCGGGGGCCGAGGCCCCCCCGCACGCCGATGGCCCCGCGACGATGGCCGAGCTGCGGACCCGCATCACCGACGTTCGCACCTTCTTGGGCGAGCTGTCCCGCGACGACGTCGAGGGAGGCGCCGACACGGTGCTGTCTCCCGGCTTCTTGCGGGGGGGATCGATGACCGCCGCGAACCTCGCCCGCGAGCTTCTCCCTGCCCAACTTCTACTTCCACGTGGTGACGGCCTACGCCATCCTCCGCCACCAGGGCGTGCCCCTGGGCAAGATGGACTTCATCGGGCGGCTGACCCTCACCTCAGCCTGACCGCGGGCCCACCCGCACCGCCCGCCTAGCCCTCGAGCAGGGCGCGCAGGTCGTCGGTGGTCAAGGTGACCGGGGCGCTCGCGTCGCCCAACACGCTGGCCATCAGCGCGCGCTTCTGGGCGTGAAGCTCGAGGATTCCCTGCTCGATGGTGCCCTGGCTGACCATTCGGTAGACCGACACCGGGGCGTCTTGCCCGATGCGGTGGGCCCGATCGGTGGCCTGGTCTTCGACCGCGGGGTTCCACCAGGGGTCGAGGTGCACGACCACCGTAGCGGCGGTCAGGTTGAGGCCCGTCCCCCCCGCCTTCAACGAGATGAGGAAGGCGTCGGCCGCGCCGCCCTGAAAGGCCTGAACCCGCCGGGCCCGCTGCGCCGCCGGCGTGCCGCCGTCGAGGTAGAGCAGGCGCCGCCCCCGCGCCTCGAGGGCCTCGCGGATCAGCGCGAGGTGTCGCGTGAACTGGCTGAAGATGAGCGCCTTGTGGCCCCCCTCGTGGGCCTCGTCGAGGATCTCGAGGGCCGCAGCGAGCTTGGACGACGGGACCGGCGAGCGGGGGTCGTCGAGCCGGGGGTGGCAGGCGAGCTGCCGCAGGCGCGACAGGGCCGCGAGCATGCGAAAGCGCTGGGCCTCTGGGTCGCCCGACTCGGGGCCGGACAGCTCGGCGAGGGCAGCCAGCCGAGCGCTGTCGTAGAGGCCACGCTCGGCGCGGGACAGCTCGACGGGCACGGTCTGCTCTTGCCGAGGGGGCAGCTCGGGCGCCACCTCTCGCTTGAGGCGCCGCAGCAGGAAGGGCCGAACGAGCCGCGAGAGGACGGCCTGCCGCCGCGCGTCTCCGTAGCGTTCCACGGGGAACGCGAAGCGCTGCTTGAAGTGCTCGGCGCTGCCCAGCAACCCCGGCGCCACGGCACGGAAGAGGCTCCACAGCTCCCCCAGTCGATTCTCGATGGGCGTGCCGGTGAGGGCGAGGCAGAAGCCCCGCGGCAGACCGAAGATGGCGCGCGCGCGCTTCGTGCCGGGGTTCTTGATGGCCTGCGCCTCGTCGAGCACGAGGGTGTGCCAGTCCGCCGCCGACAGCGCCTCTCGATCACGCACCACGAGGTCATAGCTGGTGACCAGCACGTCGCCCGGTCGCAGGTCGTCGAGCAGGGCCCCGCGCCCCCGGTCGCGGTAGAGCCGCGCGCGCAGCGACGGCGCGAAGCGGGCGGCCTCCTGCACCCAGTTGAAGCCCACCGAGGTCGGGGCCACCACCAGGGCGGGCCCACCGGACGACCGACGGAGCAGCAAGGCGAGGGCCTGGATGGTCTTTCCCAGGCCCATGTCGTCGGCCAGCACGCCCCCCGGGGCCCAGTGCGACAAGCGCGCCAGCCACGCGAAGCCGACCTGCTGGTAGGGGCGCAGGTTGGCCTGAAGGGCCGCCGGCACCGGGGGATCGAGGCCCACCGCCTCAGTGACCCGCGCGCGGTCGACGTCCCAGTCGGGGGGCGCCTCGAGCTCGGCGCCCGCCTCGACCAGGTCGTCGAGCAGACCGCCAGCCAGGGGCGACAGCTCGATCCCGCCGCGCCCCTCCCAGGTCGAGGTCGCCACCGCCTCGAGCTGGTCGCGCAGCCGATCCGAGATGCGCACCCACGCCGCGTCGTCGACCGCCACGAAGCGCCGGCCCTCCCGCACCGCGGCGAGCAGGGCGGCGAGCTCGACCGCGAGGCCGTCGACGTCGGCGAAGCCTTGCAGGCCCAGCCAGTCGCGGCCGTCGGTCACCTTCATCTGGAGGTCATCGGCCAGCACCTCGCGGTGCACCCGGCGGCGCCGCTGGTCGGCCCATTCGACCACCAGATCGTCGCGGGACTGGAGCGCGAAGACCAGCTCCAACGCGTCTTCTGGATCATCGACATAGGACCGCCAGGTGGGGCCGGGCGGCCCCAGGCCCGGCAAGCGGTCGAGGTGGTCACCCACGTCGTCGGGCTCGACGTCGAGGGCGCGCTCGACGTAGACCCGGCCTTCGGGGCGCACCGCGGTCAAGGTGTCGGGCCCCTGCCCCGGGGGAAACGCCGGCGCGTCGGGCAGCGGCCGCACCCGGATGTCGACCGCGAGGGCGCCGTCGGGCATGGCGTCGAGGCGCAGCACGGGACGGGGGTCGCCCGGCACGCGGTCGCCCCGCAACCCCTCGTCGAGCTGCACCGGCACCAGGTGCGACAGGGCGTCCATGCGATCGAGCAGCGGGCCCACCGCCTCGGGCGGGTAGCTCCAGCCCCGCTGCTCGAGGGCCTCGAGCAGGTCGAAGGCCCCCGGCTCGAGCGCGGCGATGACCAGCTGGCCGGGGGCCGCCTGCACCAGGTACCGGGGCGTGACGGTCTGTTGGAGGAGATCGCGGGCCTCGGCCGCGCCGAGGGGCGCGCCGGTCAGGGAGAGCGCCATGTGCAGACCGCCCTCGTCGGTGGCGGTCCACAGCAGTCGGGCCTGGCCCGGGCGCACCCGCAGGCGGTGGCCGTCGCCGTCGACCACCCGGGGGTGGCCCTCGAGGGCCAGCGCCGCGGGGATGTGGCCGGCCGACTCGGTGAGGTCGTCGGTGAGCAGACGCGTGACCGCCCGATCCGCCGCGAGCGGCAGGCCATGGGGGCGGCTCGCGCGCTCCCGGAGCGAGTCGCGCCAGCTGCGCAGGCCGTCGCGCGTCGCGTAGGGGCGCACCAGCACCGGCTCGACCTGTACGCCCTGCGTGCGCTCGACCACCACGCGCCAGCCGGGCTCGCGGCCGTCGGGGTGGGCCGGCGCCGGCGCCGAGACCGCCTGGGTGTCCAACAGCTGATCGAGGTGACCCAGGGCCCGCTCCCAGGGTCGCGTGGCCACCGCAGCCTCGACCGCGCGCGCGAGCGCAGTCGGGCGAGGCGACGTGATCCGGTCGAGCGCCAGATCGCAGGCCGCGAGCGCGAAGGGGCACCCCTCTCGGCGAGGGCCCGGGCACCCACACTCGACCGCCTTGCGGGCTCGCGGATCGAGCGCGATGGTGACGCGTACGGGCTGCCCCGAGCCGCACGCCTGCGCGCCGGGCACCAGCCCGTGAATGGCGGGGGGGTCCTCCGAGACCTTCAGCCAGCGGGCAGAGGTGTCGGCGGTGACCGTGGCCGGGGCGCGCGCGGCGAGGCGCGCGCGTTCGGGGCCGAGGCGCTCCCAGAGCCCCTTCAGCGCGGGAGAGGCGGGCGGCGTGGCCCGGGCGGCCGCGGCCGCGGCCGCGTGGGCTCGGGCGGCGTCGAGCCGCGCGCGCTCGTCGTGCAGCCAGGCGATGGCCCGCTCCTGCAGCGCCGCCGAGGGGGCCTGCCGCAGGCCCGCGCCGCTCACCACGTCCGCCACCGTCACCCCGTAGGGCACGTACCAGAAGAAGCCCTGCATGGCGCGCGGCAGGTCGGGCAGGTCGGCGCCGCGGGTGCCGAGCGCCCAGGTCAGCCCGTGCTCGGCGCCCCACGCCGCCAGCCGGTCGGGGTCGCAGCCTGGGTGCGGGAAGCGCGCCGCGGGAGAGGCGGCCGTCGGCGCTGCGGAGGGCGGCGCGGCCTCCGCCGATCGCTCTCGGTGGCGCGCCAGCCGCAGCCCGTAGAAGACCGCCGCCACATGGGCGCACCCGTCGGCCCCACAGCTGCACGAGCAGCCGGTGGGCCGGCCGTCTTCGTCGAGCCACAGCTCGGTCGAGCGGTCGAGACCGCCGTCGGACACCACGCCATAGACGCACCCGCCGTCTTCGAAGAGGTCGCGCACGGCCTCGTGCTCAGCCGCGAGGCGGATCCCGGCGCCCTCGGCGGCCTTGCCGACCATGCGGCGCAGCAGGGTCTCAGCGCTCGGCCCGGCCATCGAGCCCCCTCAGCCGTCGAGCACGTGCCGGTCGAGCACGAAGCAGGTGAAGGTGCCCGAGAACACGACCCGATCGCCCACGCGAGCCTCGACCATGACCGTGTGCTTGCGACCCTTCTCGTGCGAGCGCGTGGCCTCGACCCGCACCTCGTCGCCGACCTGCATGGGCGCGAGGAAGCGGGTCTCGGCCGCGCCGAGCACCACGTTCGGGTCGTTGACGGCCAGCATGGCGGCGTAGTCGGCCGCGCCGAAGACGAAGCCCCCGTGAACGAGGCCGCGATCGTCTGCGGCCATCTCGGGGACACAGACCAGCTCGACCGCGGCGTGACCGGGGGCGAGCTCGACCGGGGCGCCGCACAGTCGGCGATCGATGAAGAGGTGGGTGTCGGGGTTCGTCACGGCTGCGTTCCATCCGGGTCGGAGGGGGGGGCGGTGGGGCCCGCGATGCGAGCGCGCAGCCCCATGGAGGCGGCGAGGTCGTCGATCTCTTGCCGGCTGTCTTCGTAGTAGAGCTGTACGGCCATGCCCATGAGCGGGCCGGCGATCAGGAAGCCCAGCCCACAGGTGAAGACGCCCACCAGCGCCAGCACCACCGAGGCCGACAGCAGCATGGCGTGGGGGACGAGGTGGCCCAGCACGTGCTGCGCCGACAGCTTGGCGTTGTCGATGGGCTCGTAGCGGTTGTCAGCGGCGAGGGGCATCAAGAAGGCCAGGGCCAGGGCCGCGATGCTGGTGCCGATGCCGGCGGCGAGCGAGCCCAAGGAGAGCGCCACCAGGTAGACGACGCCCGCCACCGCGTCGTCGCCGATCTGGTCGAACTGGAAGAGGCGGGACACCTCGGGGCCGCGGCTCTCTGCGCGGGCATCGCGCAGCTCGCGGTGCAGGTTGGGCATGAGCACGACGCCCAGCCCGCCAGTGAACACGCTGACCATCATGAAGACGAGGTAGATCACCACCCAGCTGGCGAGGTCGTCGGAGACCTCGGCCCAGGCACGCTTGTAGAGGGAGACGACGTCCATGCCGGACCACCATTTCGGGGGAGACAGCTCGCCTAACCGCCAGCGCCACGGTCGGCGGTCCGAGTCGTGAGGGCGCTCCCCCCCCTGAGCGCCGCCGCCGCGTTCGCGGGGTGGAGCGCCTGCTATGCGCCCGGCGGCTCCACCGTGGGGCTGCCACCCGCGCTGCCCGTCCCCGTGGTGGGCTGCGACGGGCTGGCGTCGGGCGAAGGCGACGGCACCTGGTACGACGCCGACGGAGGCGGCGCCTGCGGGTTCTCGCCGACTCCCGGGCCGTCGCCGCTGCTCGTCGCCGCCATGAACCAAGACGACTGGGCCGGCGCCCTCCCCTGCGGCGCCTGCGCCGAGGTGGTCGGCCCCCACGGCGCCGTCACGGTCACCATCGTCGATCTGTGTCCGGAGTGCGTGCGGGGCGACCTCGACCTGAGCCCGCAGGCCTTCGAGCGGATCGCCCCCCTCGTAGACGGGCGGGTGCCCATCGCCTGGCGCCTGGCGCCCTGCGACGTCGAGGGGCCGGCCATCTGGCACTTCAAGCGGGGCACGAACCCGTGGTGGACTGCTGTCCAGCTTCGCAACCACCGAAACCAGGTCGCCGCCATCCAGGTGGATCCGGGAGACGGCTGGCGGAGCATGCCCCGCACCGACTGGAACCACTTCGTCGCAGACCGGGGGCTGGGCGAGGGGCCCCTGCGGCTGCGCGCCATCGACCTGCACGGCGCCGTGATCGTGGATGAGGCGGTCCCCCTGCTCGACGGCGAGGGCATCGACGCATCGGATCAGTTCCCCGCGTGCGAGTGAGGGCAGCGCAATAGGGGGCGGCATGGCCACCCGTGGACGATCCTCCCGCCTCCGCTTCGCCGCGCCCACCAGCCGCGGCACCGAGCCCCTGCTCGCCGCGGAGCTGCGCTCCTTCGGCATCCACCGCACCAAAGAGGGGCCCGGCGTCGTCGAGTTCCACGGCGGTCTGCGCGAGGGCTACCGCGCGCTGCTGTGGAGCCGCATCGCCAGCCGCGTGCTCCTGCAGCTGTCGCGCTTCGACTGCCGAGACGCCGACGAGCTGTATGCGGGCGTGCGCGCCATCGACTGGGCCGAGCACCTCGACCCCGACCACACCCTCGCGGTCGACTTCGTGGGCACGAGCCGCACCCTGCGGCACTCCGGGTTCGCCGCGCTGCGAACCAAGGACGCCATCGTCGACGCGCTGCGCGACGCCTCGGGCCGTCGGCCCGACGTCGACACCGTCCGCCCCGACCTTCGGATCAACGTCTACCTGTCGAACGCCGTCGCCACGGTCAGCCTCGATCTGGCCGGGCGCCCGCTGCACGAGCGGGGTGAGCCGGGCCGCCGCGCCGGCGCCGCGCCCCTCAAAGAGACCCTGGCCGCGGCGATCCTGCACGCCGCCGATTGGCCTCGGCAGGCCGCTCGCGGCGCGCCCTTCGTCGATCCCATGTGTGGCGCTGGCACCTTGCCGCTCGAGGCCGCGGGCATCGCCCTCGACCTCGCCCCGAACCTGGAGCGCCGCTCGTGGGGCTTCGATGGCTGGCGCGGCCACGACGAAGACACCTGGGTCGAAGAGCTCACCGCTGCCTTCGAGCGGCGCGACGCCGCCCTGGGGCGCACCATCTCCATCCAGGGCTGGGACCGCGACCTGCGGGTGCTCGACGCCGCGCGCGAGAACGCCCGTCGGCAAGGGCTGCTCGACGTGGTCCGCTTCAGCCGGCGAGGGTGGAGCGACGCGGTCGCCCCCGACGGCGCCGACGCCGCGCCGCGCGGGGTGCTGGTGACCAACCCGCCGTACGGCGAGCGGCTGGGCAAAGACGAAGACCTCGAGGGGCTGTACCGCGCCATCGGCGACGGGTTGAAGCGCCGCTTCCCCGGCTGGAGCGGCTGGGTCATCACCGGCAGCCGACACCTCGCCGGCTGCATCGGCTTGAAGGCTGCGTCTCGGCTGCCGCTCTGGAACGGCCGCATCGAGTGCCGGCTGCTCGAGTTCCCCATGCGCGACGAGCTGCCGACGGGCCAGGGGCCGGGCTGGCGCGGCGACGGACCGGCCGACTGAGCCGGGGCCGAGACGCCGCGCCCCCATCGATCGAGCGGGCGGCGTGATCCGCCGGCGCGCCGGCGCCGTACCACCCAGCGACCTCCATCCTGGGAGCCGCGTGGTCGCCACTCATCCCACCTCACATCTCCCCGCGACCGGAAGCAGCGGAGCAGGGATAGGCCGGGGGGGCATGTCCTCGCTCACCGCCCCCGCGGCGGCCGCGCTGATGGTCCGGGTCGCCCGAGACCGCGACCGCTCGGCCTTCGCCGCCGTCTACCGCCACTTCGCCCCGCGGGTGCGGAGCTGGCTGCTGCGCCGCGGCGCTCGAGAGACCCAGGCCGAAGAGCTCCTCCATGAGGTCATGTGGACTGTCTGGCGCAAGGCGGACCGATACGACCCCGACCGCGCGGCCGTCTCCACCTGGATCTTCACGATCGCCCGAAACCGCCACATCGACCGCGTCCGGCGGGTGGCGCGCCCAGCGCCCGACCCCGACGACCCACACTTCGTGCCCTCCGCGCCCGCGGCGGCCGACCACGCCGTGGCGGTCCACCAGGAGGCCGCGCAGCTCGCCGATGCCATCGACCAGCTCCCCGCCGAGCAGGCCCTGGTCATCCGCCGAGCGTGGCTCGAGGGGGCCACGCTGCGCGAGATCTCCGAAGAGACCGACACCCCCCTCGGCACCATCAAGAGCCGCTCACGGCTGGCGATGCGCGCCCTCCGCCACACCCTCGGCGAGGTGAGATCATGACCCCGCACCACCACCCGACCGACGATCTCCTCATGGCACACGCCGCCGGCACCCTCGGCGACGCGGGGGACCTGCTGGTGGCCACCCACCTCACGCTCTGCCCGACCTGCCGGGCGGCCGCGGCCCGCTTCGAGGCGGTCGGCGGCGCGCTCATCGACGCCACCCCGCCCACCGACCCCATCGACGTCGAAGACGCCCTCGACACCATCTTCGCGGGTGTCCGTGCGCCCCTGGCCGAGCGCAGCGGCTCGGGCATC
>JBDQIL010000098.1:0-8959 GCA_040264415.1 Myxococcota bacterium | reverse complement strand
GTAACACTTCCGCGGCAACTGGCGGATCCATCGCCCCACTTCCTTCACCATTTGCCCCAGCCTGGCGAGGGTATTATCGACCACCTTCTCCGGCTCGCCGCGCCAGGAGAAGAGGCGGTCAACCAGCAGGCGCTCGGACAGGGGGCTGTTCTCGGGGATCCAGCGTCGCAGCTGGGGGCCGACCACCAGCGGGCGGCGCCGGAGCGCGGCCGGGGTCGGCGAGCCGGTGAGCAGGCAGGCGACCCGAATCTCGGCGATGACCCGCTTGGCGTAGCGCAGCACCGCCGGCCGGCCGCCGCGGGCGTGGGCCTGCAGGAACGGACGCGCGATGCCCCCGCAGGTGGCGCCGAGCGCGATGGCCTTGGCGACCATCAGGCCGTCTTTGACGCCGCCGGTGGCGCAGACGCCGAGGCCGAGGCCGGAGAGCTGGGCCACCGAGCCGGCCGTGGGCACACCCCAGTCGCGGAAGGTGACCCCGATCTCGCGGTCTTCGTCTGCGGCCCGCAGCATCTCGACGGCGACCCAGGAGGTGCCGCCTGCGCCGCTGGTGTCGACCCAGCGCACCCCGAGGTCGACCAGGCGGGTGCCCACGTGGCGCGAGAGGCCACAGCCGGTCTCTTTGGCGATGATCGGGACCGGCAGATCGGAGACCAGGCGCGCCAGGGTGTCGAGGCCCCGACGGAAGTCGTCGTCGCCCTCGGGCTGCACGACCTCCATCGCCGGGTTGAGGTGGACGCACAGGGCGTCGGCGCCGCAGGTCTCCACCAGCTCTCGCAAGCGCCCGCTCTCGGTCTCGGCGGCCTGGACGATGCCGATGTTGCCCAGCACCAAGGCGTCGGGGGCGACATCGCGCACATCGTAGCCGGCGCGGATGCCCTTGGTGAGCAGCGGGCGCTGCGAGCCGAAGGCGAAGCCGATGCCCAGCTCTTGGGCCACGCTCGCCAGATCGCGGTTGATGGCATGGGCCCGATCGACCCCGCCGGTCATGGCGGCGATCACGAGCGGCGCCCGCAGGATCTTGCCGGCGTAGGTGGTGGTCAGATCGATGTCGGCGACGGCCAGCTCTGGGAGGGCGTCGTGGACGAAGTCGAGCTGCTCGAAGAGGGTCGTCTTCTGGGCGAAGCCGACGTCGCCATCGGTGCACAGGTCGAGGTGGTCGGCCTTGCGCGCGGAGATGGCGGGCTGCGGAGGGGGGGCGGTGTCAGGCATGCGGAACGCTATCCCAGCCAGCGCCCGGCGCGACGCGCGCTCCGATGACCGGGAGCCCGGCTTGGGTGCACGCCCGAACGAAGGCCTGCTGGGCCTCACGGTCGGGGAGGAGGGCCACGGCGCAGTCGCCCCCGCCCGCCCCTGAGGCCTTCGCGGCGCCTCCGTGGGCGCGGGCGAGGGCGCGGACGCGGTCGAGCGCCGGCGTTCGGTAGGCGAGCCCGGCGGCGGCCGCCATCGCTTCGAGGCGGTCGCCGGCGGCCTCGAGCGTGGCCAGCGGATCGCCGGGGAAGGCGTCGACCAGCGCGGTCGACTCTCGAACGAAGGCCGCGCGCTCGCGCCATCGGCGGTAGGCCTCGACGCGGGGCCCGGTGCGGGCCGAGGCGCCGCTGTAGACGATCGTGGGGCAGATGGGTGGGTGAAGCGGCGTGGCCACCCCTGCCTGGAAGCGCAGCATGCCCCCGTGCAGGGCCGCGGCCACGTCTACCCCCGAGCCGCTCCCCTGGGCCGCGTGGTGCAACGCGAAGGCGTCGCCGGGCGGGCGCCCGGCGGCGATGCAGGCCGCGACGCAGGCCGCGGCCGAGCCGCCGAACCCGGGCTTGCCGGGCAGGTCCACCGGGTTCCAGTCGGAGAAGCGGTAGCGCCCGGTCTGTCCCGACAGCGCGGGTCGCACGAAGCGGTCGTCGCCGTCGGGGGTCTCGATGTCGAGCGGGCGGTCGTCGAGCCAAGCCTCGCAGCGCACCCCGCGGTCGATGGCGACCACCACCGATGGCGCGCCGTCGAGCACGGCGTACTCTCCGACCAGCACGAGCTTTCCAGGCGCCAGCACGGCGCGGGGAGCGGGTGGCACGGCGCCTCCAGGGTGGCGCTCTATCGTGATGCGGCCGCTGGCGCGGGCTGCGGCGCCCCGGTCGGGGCCCGACCCCGTGGCCTCAGTCGGCGAGCGGGGTGGGCTCGACCGTGGCGTCGGCGCCGATGGACAGCACCTCCACCCGATCGACCGCCCCGGCGAGGGCCAGCGACACGCGGTCTGCGTCTGCGCGCGTGCAGAGCACCTTGACGTTGGGGCCGGCGTCCATCGTGTACCAGGCCCCGACGCCTTGCCGCCGGAGCTCCTCGACCACCTGGACCGCGGCGAGGGTGGCCGGCTTCCAGTAGCGGATCGATGGCTCGGTCGACAGCATGGTGCTGTGCATCTTCAGGGTGCTCCACTCCATCACGCGGCCCAGCCGCTCGAGGTCGCGGGCGAGGACGGCCCGGCGCGCTTCGGCCACGTCGGCGGGGCCGGCTTCGACCCACGCCGGGAAGAAGGGGCAGGTCTGCTCGGTGCGCAGCATGCCGGCGCGGCTGCCCACCGGCTTGCGGGCGGTGCTCACCATGGCGACCACCACCACGAGGTCCCAGTGGTCGCGCGGGGCGACGGGGATCCCGTGGCTGTCGGTGCCGTCTGGGGCGGTGCCCATGCGCCACTCCACCCACCCCCCCCACAGGCTGCGCGAGGCCGAGCCGCTGCCCTGGCGGGCGATGGCGCTCAGGGCGGCCCGGTCGAGGCCGGCGCCCGAGGCCGCGTCGGCGGCCAGCGCCAGCGCGGCGAAGGCCGACGAGGACGAGGCCAGCCCAGCGGCGGTGGGGAAGTTGTTGTCGCTGGTGACGCGGCAGCGGGGGCGATCGGCGCCGAACAGGTCGAGGAAGGCCGTGATGCGGTCGGCCGTGGGCCCCGAGAGCGCTTGGTCGTTCAGCGTGACGGCGTCGACCGCGGCGTCGATGCCCCAGGTCACGGTGGTGCGGGTGCGGAAGCGGTCGAGCGTTACCGACAGGCTCGGCACGGCTGGCAGGTTGAGCGTGCGGTCGCGCTTGCCCCAGTACTTGACCACCGCGATGTTGGGGTGGGCCTGGGCAGTGAATGTCGCGGTCATGGGGGCTCCGAGTGGCCCGGCATCCCGGGGCCGGGCTGGGGCGGGCGCCGCCGGCGGTCAGCCGCCGACGTGCACCGCGAGGGCAGGGACTCCAGCCTTGCCAGCCGCCAGCAACAGCAGCGCGGGGTCGTCCACGAGCGCGATGACCACGCCGCCCCCACCCGCGCCCGCGAGCTTGGCGCCGTGGGCCCCGGCCCTCAGGGCGAAGTCGACCAGGCGGTCGAGGTTGGGGGTGCTCACGCCGATGTCTCTCAGCAGGCCGTGGTTCTCGGTGAGGAGGTGGCCGACGACCTCTGCCGGTGCGGACATCTCGAGCAGCTCGACCAGCTCGTCGGTGAGGGCCCCGATCCGCTCGAGGACGGGGTCGATGCCGGGGCGGCGGGCGGCCACAGCCGAGACCAGGCGTCGCGTGTCGCCGGTGAGGCCGGAGTCGAGCACCACCAGCTGCATCGGAGGCATCCCCATGGGGACGATCTCGGGCGACGGCCGGGTGGCGCGGTACCGCACCGCTGAGCCCAAGGCGGCGACGGTGTGGTCGACGCCCGAGGGGTCGCCGTGAAAGACCCGCTCGACCTTGAACCCGTCTTCGAGGAGCTCGCCGAAGTCGGCCTCGCGGCCCTCGAGGCCGGCCCGCGCGCGGATGAGGGCGATGGCGAGCGCCGCCGACGAGCCCATGCCGCGGCCGACCGGGAGGTCGGTCTCGATGGAGACGCCGAGGCCTTCGCCAGGAAGCACCGCGGCGACGGCGGCTCGCAGGCGCTCGTCGCGGAGCACCGACCGCTCGATGCGGGTGGCCCCCGGACGTCGCCGGAGGGTGACGGTGGTGGACCGGTCGACGGAGACCGCCACCGCCTGGTGGCCGTAGACCACCGCGTGCTCCCCCGAGAGGATGAGCTTGCCCGAGGCGGTCCCGCTGGCCTGTTCGATCACGCGGGCACCCCGTCGGCGGTGGGGGCGCGCAGGCCGTGAAGGGTGTGCCGTGCGCGCTCGACCGACCAGTCTTCTGCTTCGCAGAGCGCATCGACGACCAGGGCGACCTCGGCGTCTGCGGCGCCGGCCTGCACCGCCACGTTGCGGGCGTGCATGCGCATGTGCCCGCGCTGGATGCCCTCGGTGGCGAGGGCCCGCAGCGCGCCGAGGTTCTGGGCGAGGCCCACCGCCGCCATGATGGTGGCGAGGCGGCGCGCCTTGGGTCGCCCCAGGATCCGGTGCGCGGCGGCCACCGTGGGGTGGTTGCGGATGGGCCCGCCGACGGTGCCCACCTGCAGTGGCAGCTCGAGGGTGCCGACGAGGTGGCCGGCGTCGTCGATCTTCCAGGTGGACAGCGACCGGTACTGGCCGTCTCGGGCGGCCCAGGCGTGCGCGCCGGCCTCGATGGCTCGCCAGTCGTTGCCGGTGGCCAGGGCCACGGCGTCGATGCCGTTCATGATGCCCTTGTTGTGGGTGGCAGCCCGCCATGGGTCGGCCCACGCGAAGCGGTACGAGCGCGCGATGCCGGCCACGACCTCGTGGCCGGGGGCGTCGTCGCACGAGAACAGCTCGGGGGGCAGGCGGCAAGAGGCGCGGGCCAGCCGGCGCGACGCCAGGTTGCTCAAGATCCGAAGCTCGACCGTGCCCCCGGAGATGCGCTCGACCTCTGGCGCGAGCCGCTCTGCGACGGTGTTGACCATGTTGGCGCCCATGGCGTCTACGCAGTCGAGGTAGAAGTGCAGCACCACCATGTGCTCGCTCGGCTCGCCGGGCTCGTCGTAGGAGATGCGCCGCACCTTCATGCCGCGGATGCCGCCGCCGCGGGCGCGCAGCCGGGGGTGGATGTGGTCGGCCTGGGTCTCGAGCGCGGGCAGCGCGGCCTCGAGGCGCGCGACGGCGAGGTCGGGGTCGGACACCCCCACCACCTGGACCTGCCCGATCATCACGCTCGGGTCGGAGGAGGCGGTGAACCCGCCGGCCTGCCGCACGAGGCGGGCCATGTTCGAGACGGCGGCGACCACGCTCGGCTCTTCGACCGCCATGGGCACCAGCACGTCTTCGCCGTTGATGCGGAGGTTGGCGGCCACGCCCAGCGGCAGCTGCAGCGTACCGATGACGTTCTCGACCATCTGGTCGGCCGTCTCGAGGGGGAGCGCGCCGGCGTCGAGGGCCGCGAGGTCGGCGGCCTGAAGCCCCGAGCGAGACTGCACCAGCGCCCGCCGTTCGGCGGGGCTGAGGCGGTAGAAGCCGGGGATGCGGCTGCTGACGGGGGAGTCGGCGGGGGCCATAACGGCCGCTTAATGCAGCGGCGCCTGCAGAGGTAGCCACCCGCGGCGCGTGGGCGGGGCTCAGATGTCGGCGATCGCGCCCGCGTAGAAGCCGTCGAGGAGGGCCTTGTACTGCTGCTCGACGTGCTTGCGCTTCACCTTCTGCGACGGCGTGAGCTCGCCACCCTCGATGGTGAAGTCCTTCTCGAGGATCGCGAACTTCTTGATGGTCTCGTAGCGGTTGAGGTCGCCGTTCACCGCGTCGATGCCCTGCTGAAGCTCGGCCTTCAGGTCGGGGTCTTGGGTCAGCGCGGCATAGGACTTGCCGCCCTTGTCGTGGTTCTCGGCCCACTTCAGCAGCGTCTCTTCGTCGACCGTGATGAGCGCGCTGCAGAAGTTGCGGGCGTTTCCGTGAACCACCACCTGGCTGATGAGCGTGCTCGCGTTCTTGACGCGGCCCTCGATCTCTTGCGGGGCGACGTATTTGCCGCCCGAGGTCTTGATCAGGTTCTTCTTGCGGTCGGTGATCTTGAGGAAGCCGTGCTCGTCGATCTCGCCGATGTCGCCCGTGCGCAGCCAGCCGTCCTCGGTCAGGGTCTCGGCCGTGACCTCGGGGAGGTTGTGGTAGCCGCGCATGACGCCGCGGCTCTTGATGAGGATCTCGCCGTCGGACTCCTCGATGCGCACCTCGACGCCGGGGAGGCCGACCCCGACGGTGCCGAACTTGAACTTGTCGGGGCGGTTGACGAAGCTCGCGGCGCTCGACTCGGTCAGGCCGTAGCCCTCGACGATGAGGATCCCGGCAGCGTGGAAGAACTCGGCCAGCTCTCGGTTGAGGGGGGCCGACCCGGAGATGAAGAAGCGCATGCGCCCGCCGAAGAGGGCCCGGAGCTTGGAGAAGACCAGCTTGTCGGCCATGGCGTACCGCATCGCCAGCAGCCCGCCCGGCTGGCCGCCCTTCTGCTTGAGCTGGCTGACCTCGCGGCCCACGGCCAGCGACCACTTGAAGATGCGGTATTTCAGCTCTCCGCCCTCGCGGGCGCCCGTGACGACCTTGTTGTAGACCTTCTCGAAGATGCGTGGCACGGCGGCGACGAAGGTGGGCTTCACCACCGACAGGTTGGGCACGATGCGCTCGATGCGGCCGTCGATGGCGGTCGGCACGCCGATGCGAACCACGGCCGCCTCGAGCACCTTTCCGAAGCTGTGGGCGAGGGGCAGCCACAAGAACTGCTTGTCGGCCGGGGTGAGGAAGCCCAGCCCGTCCATGCCCTCGCCTTCGTAGACCCAGCAGTCGTGGGTCAGCTCGACCCCCTTGGGCTTGCCGGTGGTGCCCGACGTGTAGATCAAGGTGGCGAGGTGGTCGGGGCGGAGCTCCTTGATGCCGGCCTCGTAGGAGTCGGGCTGCGCCTTGTCCCAGGCGCGGCCGCGCTCGGCGAGCTCGTCGAGGGTGAGCACCCAGCCATCGTGGCCGCCGGCGCCGTCGATGTTGATGACGTGACGGACCGCGGGGATCTGGTCGCGCACCTCGAGCAGCTTCGCGAGCTGGTCGTCGTCTTCGACGAAGACGTACCGAGACTGGCTGTCAGACAGGATGAACGCGCAGTCTTCGGCGATGGTCGAGCTGTAGATGGTGGTCGTGGCGCCGCGACCACAGGCGATGGCGAGGTCGATGAGCATCCACTCGTACCGGGTCGCCGCCAGGATCGCGCAGCGCTCCTCGAGCTCGAGGCCGAGCGAGCGCAGCCCGCAGGCGATCTCGCGCACCCGCTCACCCACCTCGTTCCACTGCAGGGTCTGCCACTCGTCATTGCGGTCGGGGTAGTACAGCGCGTCCGTGTCTGGGGTCGAGGACACGCGGTGCAGGAACATCTCGGCGAAGGAGTTGAAGGATGCAGCGGCCACTGGATCTCCGGCGCAGGGATGGGCCCGCGGGGTCGCGGGGGGCAGGGGCCGCCGATCATGGGCGCGGCGGTGCCCGCTCAGCCGCCAGCCCTAACGGTTCCCGGCGTCGAGGGCATGCTCCGAGGCGCCCGCTCACCCGGGGCACGTCGTGCGCCGCTTGAGCCGCGCGTTGCTGGGTCGGCTCGGCCACGCCCTGGTGCGCCGGGACCGCCTCGAGCGGGCCGACGCCGTGGTGGTGCTCGGCGGTGCGCCGCGGGCGCGGTGCGCCGAGGCCGCGGCCCTGGTGCGCGCGGGCTGGGCCCCCGTCGTCCTGTGCGTGGGCGGGCGGGGAGCGCCACCCCTCGAGGCCCTGCGGTCTGCCCGCCGCCTCGCCGAGCTCGGGCTGCCCGCTGCGGCCGTGCGGGTGTGCGCCACCGCAGCGCCCGGGACCGCCGAGGAGGCCGTGGCAGCGGTCACGGTCGCTCAGGAGATGGGTTGGACGCGGATCATCGTGGTCACGTCGCCGTACCACACCTGGCGGGCGGGGGGCCTGTTCGACCGGCGCGCTGGGGCGGTCGGCCTCGACGCGCGGCTGGTCCCGACCACCCACGACGTCTACGATCCCGACGCATGGTGGCGCACCGCGCGGCAGCGGCGTCTCGTGCGCAACGAGGTGCTGAAGTTCGCCTGGTGGACGGCCACCTTGCGCCGTCGCTGAGGCCCTGCCGCGACGCCACCCAACCGTCACGCGGGGCGGAGGTGCGCCGCGAAGCCGACGGATAGACCGCTGCATCCCCTCCCCATGGAGCCGCACATGTCCAACGCCACCGTCCAGGACGGCAAGGTCATCCACTACCGCTACACCTTCCACGACGCCGACCAGCTGCCCCATCTCGAGGTCGAAGACGGCCCGGTGGCGTACCTGCATGGCGCCGGCGAGATCCTCATGGGGGTCGAGGCCGCCATGGCCGGCAAGCCGGTCGGCGCGTCCTTCCAGGTGACGCTGTCGGCCGAAGATGCCTTCGGCGAGCGCCTGCCCGACGAGCAGGCGGACCGCGCGGTGCCCCTCGATGAGATCGAGGGCGACATCCAGGTGGGGGATCCCATCGACGCCCTCGACGACGACGACGAGCTGGTCGAGCTGTGGGTCAAGTCCCTCGACGGCGACCAGGCGGTGCTGACCGAGAACCACCCGCTGGCGGGTCGCACCATCACGCTCGACCTCGAGGTGCTCGACATCCGCGACGCCAACGCCGACGAGCTCGAGGCCGGGCTCGCCTTCGGCTGGGCCGGCGACGAGCCCCCCGACGACGACGACGACGAAGAGATCGACTGGAACTGAGCGCGCCGGCGGCGCTCAGGGCGCCCGCAGCAGGCGGTGGTCGTCCTCGGCGTCGACCGTCTGCCACCCGGCCGCCTCGGCCCGCGCCATCAAAGGGTCGTGGGCCTCGATGACCAGCACGTCCACCGCGTCGAGGGGGATGGGCCAGGCGCCCTCCCAGCCATGGGGTCGGTCCGCCTCGGTCATGGACAGCCACGCGCTGTTCCAGACCACCTCGCGCTGCGCCAGCGCGCTGATGACGTCGTAGCTCGCGGCCACCCGCTCGCTCGGAGCGACCTGCTCGGTGAGGCGCCGGAGCTCCGTCGGGCCGTCCCGCGGCCCCACCCACGGGAAGGCCAGCGCGCAGAGGCCGGCGAAGGCCCCCATCCCCCAAG
>JBDQIL010000097.1:0-8967 GCA_040264415.1 Myxococcota bacterium | reverse complement strand
GGCCCCCCGGAGCTGGCCCTGGCGGGCGGGCTGGGCGCCATCATCGGGCTGCTGGCGGTGGCCCTCGGGCGCCACGGGCAGGGGCAGCTCGAGGCGGTCGTCTGCGCGACCGTCGCTCGTTCCGGGCACCAAGAAGCCGAGCTGCCGACCCAGCGCCACGCCGAAGGCGAGCTGCACCAGGGTGAGCAGGGCGGCCATGAGCCGCGCGGTCCCCGCCACGAGGTTGCGGTTGGCGAGCTCCGACACCGCCATGGTGAGCGTCAGGCCGGGCAGCAAGTAGAGCAGCCCACCCACCAGCACCACGTCCGCCCGCAGCGGCCCCAGCAGGGCGGGGGAGGCCGTGGCCACGAAGGCCGCGACGGTCGCGCAGACGACCGCCTCGAGCTGCCCCTGCCCGTGGCGCCCGAGGGCCACCGCCAGCAGCCCGATGATGGCGCCCAGCCCGCCCGCCAGGGCCAGCTCCGGGGGGCCACCGCCGAAGAACAGGGCGCCGGTGGCCGAGGCCACGGCGAACCCCGCCACCTCGGCCCACACCGGCCAGGCCGACGGCGCCGCGATCGTCTCTCGCACCTCGAGCAGCGCGGCGTCCACGTCGCCGTCACCCACCAGACGGCGGGTCGCCGCGTCGAGCCGAGCCAGCTTGCCCAGGTCCACGGTGGTCGACTCCA
Organism: Myxococcota bacterium; assembly: GCA_040264415.1. Taxonomy (GTDB): domain Bacteria; phylum Myxococcota_A; class UBA796; order UBA796; family UBA2385; genus M30B51. Next base: position 8,299 of record JBDQIL010000097.1, on the reverse strand, counting down.
GCCGCTTCATGCCGGCGCGCTGATCTCCGACCGGCCCGAACCACGCCATCAGCCCGGTGGGCACGGCGAAGAACCTTGCTTCGAGGCCGATTCGGTGCGCGACCGCAGCGAGCACCCGCTCGACCCGGTGGTCGGTGGTGCCGTACAGGCCCAGCGCGTAGCCGAGCTCCAGGAGCAGCGCCTCATGCGGGCGAGCGGGGGCCGTCACGGGCACCTCCAAGGTGGCTCCGCCTCCTACCGCCGACCGGGAAGGGGCCTCCAGTGCCCCCTCCGCATGTCACAATCCTGGCACCACCCTCCAGTCCGGCTAATCCCGCCTCATGCGTGTTGTACTCGTCCAGCCCCCGCGTCCTTACTGGCCCTACACCTCTGAGGGCGACAACTTCTTGCTCCAACAGGCGCTGCCCGCGCTCGCCGGCGCGCTGCGCGCCGAAGACGGCATCGAGGTCCACGTCCTCGACTGCATGCCCTTGCATCTGGGCTGGAGGTCGCTCGCCGACGAGCTCGAGCGGCTCGACCCCGACGTGATCGGCTGCGGCGAAAACCACGCGCTGTACGCGACCCAGGCCCTGCGCTTCTTCAAGCTGTGCAAGGAGACCTGCCCGCGGGCCAAGACCTTGGCAGGCGGCGGCCACTTCACCAACCTCGCGCACCGCTACATGAACGCCGAGAGCGACATCGACGCCATCTGCGTGGGCGAGGGCGAGACCACCATCGTCGAGCTCGTCAAGGAGTGGGCCCACGACGACCCCGACCTGTCCAAGGTCGATGGGGTCGCCTGGTTCGACGGCGAGAAGATGGTGATGAACAAGCCGCGCAAGCTCATCCACGATCTCGACACCATCCCGCTCCCCGCCTACGACCTGCTGCCCATGCACCTCTACGGGCGGTCGCGGTACCTCTTCAGCCCGGGCGGCTCCACCATCCACCACAGCCGCGGCTGCGTGTCCAAGTGCAGCTTCTGCGCCTGGTGGACCACCATGGCCGACCGCCGCTACGACTCCGACGGCAACGCCCAGCTGCGCCCGCGGTGGCGCTCCAAGTCGGTCAGCCGGGTGTTCGAAGAGCTCGAGCTGCTGTACTACAAGTACGGAAAGCGCGGCTACGTCTGGGTCGATGAGTCCTGGAACATCGACCCGAAGTTCAACGACGAGTTCGCAGAGACCATGCTGCGCACCGGCATGAAGACCAAGTGGTTCGCCTTCATGCGGGCCGACTGCATCGTGCGTGACGAGAAGAAGGGCATCCTCGAGAAGCTCATCCGGGCGGGCCTCAGCCACATCCTCATCGGGGTGGAGCGCGCCGAAGACGACACCCTCTCGATGCTCGACAAGCGCTTCTACACGGGCGGCGTCGCGCGCGAGGCCATCGAGATCTTCCGCACGAAGTACCCAGAGGTCTTCGTGCAGGCGACCTTCATCGTCGGTGTGAAAGAGGAGAGCCCCGAGAGCCTCGAGAAGCAGCTCAAGATGGCCCGCGAGATCGACGTCGACTTCCCGGCCTTCCACCCCATCACGCCGGTGCCGGGCACGCCCATCTTCGACCAGGCCATCGCTGAGGGCCACATCACCGAAGACGACTTCGACGAGTTCGACTGGCTCACTCCGGTGCTCGACTCGAAGTACATGACCCGACACGAGATCGCCGACGCGCTCTACGACATGAACAAGAAGCTGGTGAACAACCGGTGGCTGCTCAAGGGCCTCACCAGCAAGGTCGACTACAAGCGCGACATGTACATCTGGTTCACGAAGGTCTCCGCGCTGATGGCCCTCGACGCCATGAAGAAGAAGATCAACCCCTTCGACGTCGAGCACTACCAGAACCTGGTCACGCCCCACTGGTACGAGCGCTGAGCGCCCCCCCCGGGCGCCTTCAGTCGCTCAGGATGCCGGCCAGAGCCGTGCGATCGGTCTCGTCGGTGAACTGAAGCGAGCAGCCCGACACGCGCCACTCCGGGTGCTCGGGCAGCCGACTGGTGTGACGCACCTCGGCGCGCACTGGCACCGAGAAGCCGTCCACCCGGAAGAGCCAGCCCGACAGCCGGCGGCCCTCTTCGGGCTCGTCCTCGTCGGGCGCCACGAGCAGGCTCACGCCCGACACGGACAGATCGTGCAGCTCGATCTCGGTCTCGTCCTCGTCGTCGAGGCGCAGGAACCACGCGCCGCAGGCCAGCGTGCGGCCGGTCAGCCGCTGCCCGCGGGCGCCGATGGCCGTGGGCAGCTCGAGCAGCCAGGTGCCGTCGTCCTCCGCCTGCAACGCAGACTCGAAGATGTAGCCATCGACCCCGCGGCCGTAGGCCACCCGCAGCGAGGCGCCCTGCTCGGGGGCGTCCACCCGACGGTGCGGCGTGAAGCCGATCACAGCCAGGTCGAGGTCGGGGGTGTGCAGCCAGCCGGCCACCACGCGCCCGTCCACCACCACGCGGGCGCGCTTCAGATCGAAGCCCGCCCACACCAGATGTCCGGCGACCACGTCGGCCGATCGCTCTTCGAGCTCGGGCGACCCGCTGTTCGCGGCGTCGAGGTCACGCCAGAGCTTCTCGTCGGTGATGAGCTTTTCGTGGATGGCGGCGGCGGTCATGGGGCCACTCCTGGCTAGGACCACCCTCCACAACGGACCGCGCCGGACAACCTTTAGAGAGATTGTCCGGCGGGGGGATCGGATCGCTCAGGCGATCCCAAGAGGCCCGATCGCCCTCAGGGGCTGGCGGGGTAGGCCAGCGAGAAGTTGGCCGACGTGTTCGAGCCGCTGATGACCTGCCGGCCGTTGTCGTCGGAGCCAGCCGAGGCGACCGCCTCGTTCGGCTCGTTGACCGCGCCATCGACGTCTTCGTCGGCGTAGGCCCAGAGGTAGACGACCGTGTTGGCCGGCACGACCATCGAGTAGCTGATGCTGCTCTGGCCGGTCAGGTCAGCCCACACGAACTCTTCGGAGTCGTAGGCGTCGGTGGCGAACGACGAGGTCGAGAGGCTGGTGGACGGCCGGTACTTGAGCGCGGCGACGTGCACCGAGCTGCCCGCCGACAGCGAGTCGAAGGTGGAGCCGTCGTTCATCGCGATGGTGCCGGAGACCGTGGCGTAGGGCACCACGTTCAGCGGGCTGGCGCCGCCACCCAGCGGGATCTGCAGCTCGAGGCCCGACAGGTCGGTGGAGCCCACGAGGATCGGGTTGGCGTCGGTGTCGGGCACCTCGACGTAGGTGCCCCAGGTGTCCATGCCGTCGAACAGGTTGTTGCCAGTCGAGTCGATGACGCCCACGAGGCGCTGCGAGCCCAGGTTGGGCCGCGCGTCGAAGTCGTAGACGCCCGACCAGCCGCTCGGATCGCTCTCGGGCGTGAAGAACCCGTAGTACTCGGGCCCGTTGCCGTTCGAGTCGAGCAGCATGGCCGCGCCCTCGCCGGACACGTAGAAGCTGCCGATGGTGACCGGGCCGCTGATGTTGACCGTGGAGCCGCTGCCGCCGTCGCCGCCGCCGTCGCCGCCGTCGCCGCCGCCGTGGCAGTAGTCGCCGGCGTCGGTCACGATGGAGACATCGACGCCGCTGGTCGAGCCGCCATCGACGATGGCGATCTCGTTGGAGTTGATGCCGGTGGGGTCGTCGCTCGCGAGGATGCGGTTGTCCCAGCGGTCGAGCGTCGCGAAGATCCGCACGTGGCCTTCAGCCGGCATCTCCACGTCGATGCTGTAGGCGTCGCCCGTGGTGGACGGGGCCGAGATCGTGTCGCTGCCGAAGTACGTGATGGCGCCGGTGTCTTCGTTGAAGGCCGCCACCCAGACCGCGCCGAACGGGAAGGACCCGCCGTAGGCGTCGGCGAAGCTGACCGACTCGCGCGCGCCGTCGTCGTCGGTGCAGTACAGCTCGACCTGCACCGTGCCGGTGACCGTCGCCGTGATCGAGGTCTCGGTGCCGTCGGCGCCGTCCGTGCCGTCGGTGCCGTCGGTGCCATCCGTGCCGTCCGTGCCGTCCGTGCCGTCCGTGCCGTCGGCGCCACCAGCTCCGCCCGTGTCGCCCTTGTCGGTGTCGAAGCAGCCGAGGGCAAAGAGGGGCAAGAGGGAGCAGAGGATCAGGGATCTGGACATCGAGGTCTCCGGGGCGGTACCGCGAAGACATCCTATTACATTCTGGGGCGAACCATCTACGGAATCGGCGCCATTATACCGCGACCGAACCAAACAATGGGGGGATCGCTGTGCCGGGTCAGCGCAGCGGCGCCGCGGCCTCAGCGCCGCGGGTGCGGGAAGGTGTAGCCCCCGCGCCGCACATTCGGGGCATTGCCGTGCTTGTTGGCCTGCTTCTGAGCGTCGCGGTACTGCGGCGACTGCTCTGGGAAGAACTGGTACCAACCCGGGTCGAAGCCATCGACCTTGACCGGCTTCTTGTTGGCGATGGCCGCGGCGATCGCCTTGAGCGCGTCGGAGCCCTCGTTGCTCTGGAGCCCCTCGTTGGCCACCCGGACCGCGAGGTCGCGCTTGCCGGCCTTCAGCGCCAGCCAGGCGTAGAGCCCCCAGAACAGGGGGTCCTTCTTGCCCGGCCCCTTCGCCTCTTCCATGCGACCGAGGGCCTCGTCGTGCTTCTTCTCGCGGTGGTCGATGCAGCTGAGCATGGCCATGGCCTGCCAGTTGCGGGACCAGGCCTGGAGGAGCTGCTCGCGGGCCGCCTCCCAATTCATCTGCATGTACTCGATGGCCCCGATCTGGGCGTGGATCTGCTTGCCCACCAGGAACTGCCACGGCGCCAGCGCGAAGCCCTCTTCGAGGATCTCGCGCCCCTTGGCGATCTTGTCGAGCTGCAGCTGTCGGAGCTTGTTGGCCTCGGACTGCGTGCGGGGCGCCTGCACGTTCTGCAGCGCCCCGAACTCGGCCATGGCGCGGTTCATGATCGCCTGCAGCTGCTTGCCGCTGCGCCGGGCGAGCAGGAAGTAGGCGACGCCCATTCCGAGGATGGCGGGGATCACGCCCGCGATCGCGGTGCCGGTCACGCCCCAGCCCAAGCCGAGCAGCGCGACGGCCACACCCATCGAGATCAGGAGGTTGTACATGCCCGGCGCACTAACCGGTCGGCGCGCCGCGCCGCGGGCTCAGCGCCCAGTGTCTGTGGACGCCGTGTTGGCACCGCCGATCGTGGCGCGCATCTCGCCCGAGGGGATCTCCACCGTGCCGGTTCGGCCGTCGAAGCCCCACTCGTCTCGGTACTCGAAGGTGCCCCCGAGCTCGTCGCCGGTCCACACGAGGTCGCCGACCCACGTGAATTGGTGCGTGGCGCCGTCTTCGGGGTTGCTCCACGCGCCGGACATCGACAGCTCGAAGCTGTTGCAGTTGGCATCGCTCGGCGTGTACGTGGCGGTGTACTGCTGCCCGTCGATGGTCACGCGAAAGCCGTCGTCGGCGGGCACGTGCTTGAGGTTCCAGGTGGCCGGACCGTTGGCGAAGACACCGTGCAGGTGGGCGACCTCGGCATCGCGTTCGCCCTCGTCGAAGCCGGTGACCGACCAGTCGTCGTTCACGGTGTTCGACTCGACCTGGTAGCGCCCGTCGAGGCGCGCCGGGTTGCCGCAATCGGCGTCACAGCCGATCGCGAGGAGGGAGGCCGTAGGCAGCAAGAGAGCAAGGGCGCGCATGGGCGGTCCTCGGGACAAGCGGGGCCGCGGAGTATAGGGGACAGCGGGCCTGCGGCGCCAGGGGTGGTTGACATGCCCCGCCCCGAGCCCGTAGAACCGGTCGCCTGAGGTGTTCATGGCCATCGACCTTCGGTGCTTTACCTACATCGACATCCTGCAGCCCCAGACCGCGGCCTTCCAGGCCACGATCAGCCAGGGCTACCACCCGCTCAAGGGTGAAGCCTCGCTGTTCATCGAGGTCAAACCCGGCATGGACATCAACGTGGTGACCGACATCGCGTTGAAGCGCACGGGCTGCACGCCGGGCATGCAGATCGTCGAGCGGCACTTCGGCGCCCTCGAGCTCCACCACACCGATCAGGGCCAGGTGCGGGCCGCCGGCGAGGAGATCCTGCGCGCGCTCGACCTGAAGATCTCGGACCGGCTGCAGCCGCGCGTGGTCTCGGGTCAGACCATCACGGGCACCACGGGCTACCACGCCCAGCTGGTCAACCGGATGCGCCACGGGAACTTCCTCGACGAGGGGACCACGCTGTACGTGCTCGAGACGCACCCGGCCGGCTACGCGCTGCTGGCGGCGAACGAGGCGGAGAAGGCCGCGAACATCGATGTGCTCGAGATTCGCGCCATCGGCGCCTTCGGGCGGCTCTATCTGGGCGGAGACGAGGCCAACATCGAGGAGGCCGCGAAGGCCGCCGTGGCCGCGTTGGCGGCCATCGACGGGCGCCCGAACGCAGGGCCCCCGCCCACCTTCTACTGACCGCGCGGGCGCCCCGGCCCTGCCTCGGGTAGGCCATGCCATGCCTGGGATTCTCGACCGCCCCGTCCTGCTCACTGGCGCCACCGGCTTCGTCGGGGGCGCGCTGGCGACGGTCCTGGAGGCCGACGGGGTGCCGCTGCGGTGCGCCAGCCGCCGACCCGACGCCGCCCGGCGCGCCGCCCCGACGCGCACCTGGGTGGGCCTCGACCTCGACGACCCCGACACGATCGCGCCCGCCCTCGAGGGCTGCAGGGCGGCGATCTTCCTCGTCCACAGCATGGGCGACGGGCCCGACTACGTAGACAAGGAGCGGCGCTCCGCCGAGGCCTTCGCGCGCGCCGCCGAGGTCGCGGGCCTCGAGCGGGTGGTCTACCTGGGCGGCGTGCGGCCCCAGGGCGAGCCCAGCCGGCACCTGCTCAGCCGGCTCGAGACCGGTCGCATCCTTCGAAACGGGGCCGTCCCGTGCGTCGAGATCCGGGCGGGCATGATCATCGGCGCGGGCAGTGAGAGCTGGCGAATCGTGCGCGACCTCGCCATGCGGCTGCCCCTGCAGCTGCTTCCGAGCTGGCTGCAGAGCCGCAGCCAGCCCATCGCCATCGACGACATCTGCGTGGCCCTGGCCTACGCACTCGAGATGCCGCTGCCGGCGGGGTCGCTCTGGCTCGACGCGCCGGGGCCCGAGACCCTGTCCGCCCAGGACATCCTGCGCCGGGTGGGGTCGCTCGCCGGCATCCGACCGGTGCAGCTCCCCATCCCGATCCTCAGCCCAGGGCTGTCGAGCTGGTGGCTGCGCTTGATCACCCGGGCCGACTTCTCCATCGCCCGCGAGCTGGTCCACGGACTCAGCCACGACCTGCTGGCCGCCGACGACGGCGTGTGGCGCCGGCTGCCCGACCACGTGCGCATGCCCTTCGACGAGGCCGCGCGGCGGGCCCTGGCGGCCGAGGCCGACACCCTGCGACAGCGCGATCGGCTCTTCGAGGGCGTGGTGCGGCGTCTGGTGGGCGGCAGGGGACCGCAGTGACCCCAGCGGCGTCGCCGAACACCGCCACCGCCGTCGCCGCCGTCACGCTGGTCGGCTGGAACGGGGTGTTCCTGGGCACCGCCGCCACCGGCGTGCTCGCGCCCATCGCGGCCTTCGCGGGCGGGTTGGCGCTGGTGGCGCTCGGGCTGCGGCGCGCCGACTGGTCCCGCTGGTTTCGCGTGTCGGTGGGCCGGGTGGCCGGCGGGGTCGGCTTGGGCATCGCCCTGGCCGGGCTGAGCTGGTGGGCGTGGCTGCTGGCGGTCCAGCTGCCCCTCGACCTCGAGCCCGCCGTGGCGGGCCTGTACGCGACGCTGCGCATGCCCCCGGGGCCGGTCATCGGCCTGCCGCTGGTGGTGCTCACCATCGTCGCCGAGGAGATCATCTTCCGCGGGCTGCTGCAGGAGTCGCTGCGGGCGCGCCTGGGCCCGGCCCGCGCCATCGGCGCGGTGGCCGCGCTCTACGCCGTGGCAAACCTGGGCTCCGGCACCTGGGTGCTGCCCGTCATGGCGCTGCTGCTCGGGGCGTTCTGGGGCTGGCTGGCCGAGCGCACCCGCGGGCTGGTGGTGCCGCTGCTCTGCCACCTGGTCTGGGACATCATCCTCTTCGTGCTGCTCCCGTTGATCCCGGCCTGACCGGGCGCGGCGCCGTCGGCGATCCCCGCGACGCTCAGCCCGGAGGCGTGAAGGCGCGGCGCCAGACGGGGAGCCCGTCGCGGCGGCACACCCGCTCGCGGCGCGACGGCTCGGGGGTGGGCGCCGCCAGGGGCGCGGGGGACCAGCCGGCGAAGCAGGCGTCGATGAGGTCGGCCAGGGCGGGCACGTCGGTGGCGGTGTTCACCACCCCACCGGGGCGCAGGGCGCGCGCCAGATCGGCCACGAAGCCCGGCGTCCACAGC
>JBDQIL010000096.1:0-8978 GCA_040264415.1 Myxococcota bacterium | reverse complement strand
GGGCTCATGCTCCCCCATAGCCCGACCCGATCCAGGCGATCCAGAGGAGTAACGCGGCCCCCTCCGGGCGTGATCGAATCGGGGAGGATCCCGTCGCGGTCGAGATCCACGACCGGGGGCGATCCGACGGTCCGAGCGGGAGCCGCCGCTCGGCGATCCGGGCGCTTCGATCCCCAAAACCGGGATCCCCGCGCCAGCGCGATCCTGGCTCCGGGGGAGGCGACGGGGTTGGACAGGGCCGCCCACCGCCCGCTACCGTCTGGCAGCGGTTCCACGCGTTCCACGCGCTCCCTTCGACGGGCGTCGTGGCCGCGCTGTGCCCATCACCCGCCTCGAACGCACCAGACTCGCACACCTCTCCCGGGAACACCCCAGCCGTGACCACCGCCCTCGCGACCGCAGACGTCCAGCCCCTGCACGTCTTCGCGTGGATCGTGGACTCTGGGCTGCGCGACTCGCTGAAGTCCCTGGCCCATGCCATCCTGCGGCGGGTGGACCGGCACACGTGGCGGTGGCCGAAGCGCCACGGGGCGCTCGGCGGCGTCACGGTGGCCGACCTCGCCGACGGGGCCGGGCTGAGTCGACGCCACGCGGCGCGCTGCCTGCGCGACCTCGAGGAGATGGGCCTGGTGCGAACCACCTTCCGGCCCTTTGAGGTCTCTGAGTACGAGCTGCTCCCCGTGCGGTGGCAGGACAAGGCCGAGCGTCACCGCGACGCACGCAAGGCGCTCAAGGAGCGCACCCGCACCGAACGCATCCGCCGGTTCAACGAGCGTCGGGCGGCGGCCCGCACGCGGGCCGGGGCGGAGCCCAGTCCGGCTGCGACGGCGCCCGCTCCGGCCGCACCGCCGGCCCCAGCGCCCGACCTGCCGCGATGGGCCTGGCGGCACGCCCGTCGGCTCGACGCCGCACCCGAGACCGTGTTCTCGCTGGTGGGCGGCGCCGCAGCGGCCATCCTCGGCGACGCCGTCGAGCCGCGCGCCCAAGGGGGCCTGGCGCGACCGGTGCTGAAGCTGTGGGGCGACCGCGGGCGACCCGATCCCGACCGCCTGATCGACGAGCTCGAGCTGGTCGCCCGATGGGCGCGCGAGGCGGTGCACCCCGACGCGGTCGCGCTGCGGGGGGCGGGCCGGCGGCCGGGCCCCGACCGGTCGCGCGACGCCCGGGCCTTGTGCACCCCCGCCGAATTCCAGCAGCGCCTCGACCTGGCGCGGGGCCACCAGCAGGCTCAAGCGCCCGCCGCCACTCCGGCACCGCCGCCCCCTCCCGACGAGCCCATCCCGATCCGGGGCCAGGCGCCATGGGTGCCATCCGGGCAGCCCCCCTTCCTCCCCGGCCTGGGACCACCCGAGTCCGACCTCGCCGCGGCGTGGCAGCGAGCCCTCGACCACCTCCGTCGAGAAGAAGACCAAGACCGGGGCGCCATCGACATCTTCCTCGCTCCCCTGCGCCCGGTGGCGGTGCATGAGGGCGCCGTGGTGCTGGCCGCGCCCAGCGCAGACGGGGCTAGATGGATCGGCAGACACCTGCGCGACGCCTTGGCGATCCTCGCCGAGAGCCTCGGCGCGCCCGTGGGCCTGGTGGTCGAAGCCGACTGAGCCCGGGCTGGGGGGCCCCAGAGGACCGCCGAGGAGGGCGGGCTGGGCTGTCGCGGGTCCGCTCGCGGGCCAGGCACGAGCCCGGGTGCTCAGCGGCCCCGTCGGGTGCGTCGCTGGACAGGGTGGGGCTAGGCGGGGGCTAGGGGCTAGGTGTCAGGTGATGCGTGTTGCACCTTGTCCCAGGTGTTGTGCATCGGCACGACTGCTCGTGCGCCCGCGGCCCAGCTCCTGCGCGCGAGGCGACACGGCTCCGCTGCGAGGAGACCCTGAAGGCGTGGCCGGGGGCACCCTGCTGGGGTCGCACACGACCCGAGGCCCAGATGCCGGGCGCCAAGCCCGGTGATGCACGTCGCCCCGGCTTGGCGAGCCTCGGAGGCAGCGGCACCAGCCACCCGACCACAGCATTCATCCAGCGCCCAGCGCCTCGACCACCGACGCTCCGACCTGGCCGAGGCACCACACCGCGACCGGAGCCGCTGACGAAGCCCGCGTGCGAGTCCGCCGAGCACCCACCCGACGTGCCGCGCATTCCGGCCATGGCGCCACCTGCGGTCCGGAACCGGGCGCAGGGCCAACGGTCGCCGCTCGAGGTCCGGACGTGAACCAGGTGGGACGATGTGCAATGCACATCACCTGACACCCAATCACCCACCCTCACTCCACGCCAGCACATCCCCCCTCACTGAACATCTGTCCTGCTGACAGATTGGCATGATCTGTCCCATGCTCAGCCCCTGTCAACGGATCAGGTCCCGACTCGTCCACAGGGTTGTCCTGCCTGTGGACAACTGCTGAACCTGTCGCCGGTTGCGATCATTACTGCACCTGACTGCACTCGACTGCACACTCCCCCAGGGGCCCCCAGAGGGGGCTCTTGCCTCAAGCAGGAGCGGGCTGAGCCACCGTGGAACTCAGCCTGGTGGTGGCAGAGGTTCCACGCGGTCCCTTCGCCCCAACGGCAACGGCCGCGGCCCCCGAAGGAGCCGCGGCCGTGGGCCTCTGGGGTCGAGCGCTACACGCGCTCGAGCACCGCCGCCGCCCCGAGCCCGCCCGCCGCGCAGATGCCGAGCACGGCCGTCTGGGCGTCTTCTCGGACGAGGGCCCGCGCTGCGGTGGTCACCATGCGGGCTCCAGTGGCCGCGAAGGGGTGGCCCAGCGCCAGCGACCCACCCCAGCGGTTGAGCTTGTCCGGGTCCACCTCCCCGACCGCCTGGTCGCGGCCCAGCCGCGCCTTGGCGAAGGCCCCGGAGGCCAGCGCCTGGGTCACGCACAGCACCTGGGCCGCGAAGGCCTCGTGGATCTCCACGAGGTCCATGTCCGCCAGGGTCATGCCGGCCCGCTCGAGGGCCTGCGGCATCGACAGCGCCGGCCCGATGAGCAGCTGGTCGACGGGATCGACCCCCACGTACGACCAGCTTCGGAAGGCGGCCAGCGGCGTGTAGCCGAGCGCCTTGGCGGCCTCTTCGCTCATGAGCAGCACGGCCCCCGCGCCGTCGGTGAGCGGGCTCGAGTTGCCGGCCGTGAGCGTGCCGCCCTTGGCGAAGACCGGGCGCAGCTTGGCCAGCTTCTCGACCGACGTGTCGGGCCGCACCAGCCCGTCCGCGTAGACCGGACCGCCGGCGGTCTCGACCGCCGCGAGCTCGTCAGCGAGCACGCCCGAGGCGATGGCCGCGGCTGCCTTGTGGTGGCTCTCCACCGCGAAGGCGTCCTGCGCCTCGCGGGTGATCCCGTTGCGCTCGGCCATCCGCTCGCAGGCCTCCCCCATCAGCTCTCCGGTGGACCGCTCTGCGATCTCCGGCTTGCGGGGGAGGATCTCCGAGATGGGCATGAGCTGGGAGAGCACCTGCAGGGCCTCCTTCGGCCCCAGCTTCTTGCCCAGCGCCAGCGGCGCCAGCGCGTGAACCAGCCGCTGCCCCACCTTGACCTCGGCGTTCGAGGTGGAGTCGCCGCCGCCCGCGATGACCACGTCGGCCTCGCCGCGCTCGATGGCCGCCGCCGCCAGCGTGATGGCCTGGAGGCCGCTCGCGCAGGCCCGGCTCACGGTCATGGCCTCGACCGACGCCGGGAGGCCCATGTCGAGGGCGATCTCGCGCCCCACGTTGGGCGCGCCTCCGGGGAGGATCACCCCGCCCCAGACGATGGCGTCGATGTGCTGGTGGGCCAGCTCGGTCTGCGCCAGCAGCGCCCGGGTGGCCGCGACCCCGAGGCCGATGGCGTCGAGCTTGAGGAAGTCACCGAAGGCGCGGACGAAGGGCGTGCGCACCCCGGCGACGATGACGGCGCGGCGGGGCTTGGCGGCGTGGATGGCGGGCATGGTCGGGCTCCAGAGAGGGGGGAGGGGCGCTCAGGCGCCGATGAAGCTGCCGCCGCAGACGCGCAGCACGGCGCCCTGCACGCCGGCGGCGCCGGGAGAGGCGAGGAAGGTCACCGCGTCGGCGATGTCGCGCGGCAGGCCGCCCTGCGACAGGGCCGACAGGCGGCGGCCCACCTCGCGGATGGCCGCCGGGATGGCTGCGGTCATGCGGGTCTCGATGAAGCCGGGGGCGATGGCGTTGACCGTCACGCCCCGCTGGCCGAGCGCCGGCGCGAGCTTGCCGAGCGCGCCCACCAGCCCGGCCTTGCTGGCGGCGTAGTTGGTCTGCCCCGCGTTGCCCGCGAGCCCCGCGATGCTGCTCAGCAGCACCACCCGGCCGCCATCACGCAGCGCGCCCGCCTGGTCGAGGTGGGCGGTGAGGTCGAGCACCGCGGCGAGGTTCACGGCGATGGCGAGGTCCCAGCGGTCGGGGTCCATGCGGCCCAGAGTCTTGTCGCGGGTGACGCCGGCGTTGTGCACCAGCACGTCGAGCCCGCCGAGGTGTTCGTCGATGGCGGCCGCCAGCCGCGGCCCGGCGTCGGCGTCGGTGATGTCGAGCCCCAGGGGCACGCCCTCCAGCTCGCGCGCCAGGGAGGCCGCCGCGTCGAGGTCGTCGGGTCGATCGAGGATCATCACCTTCGCGCCCTCGTCGGCCAGCCGCCGCGCCGTGGCCGCCCCGATGCCGCGCGCGGCCCCGGTGACCAGCGCGGTCTTGCCGTCGAGCGGGCGTGTGTATGGGGCCCCGTCGGTCGCCTCCCCCGCGGACAGCGGCAGGGTCTGCAGGTCGACGAAGGCCGACCGGTCGCTGAGCAGCCACCGCAGCGCGGGCTCCACCCGCTCTTCTGCGCCGTCGCGCACCATCAGGCGGTTGACGGTGACGCCCTTGCGGCCAAGCTCTTTGCCCAGGCTGCGCACGAAGCCGTCGAGCGCTGCGTGGGCGGCGGCGGCGCCGGCCGTGGTCTGTTCGGCGGGGTCGAGCCCGATCACGACCACCCGGCCGCACTTCTGAACCCGTCGGACCAGCGGCTGGAGGACGTCGTAGAGCGCGCGCAGGTCGGCCACGCCGGTCATTCCGGTGCCGTCGAAGACGACCGCGTCGGCCCGCAAGTCGTCGGGCGCCGCGTCGACGTGGGTGAGCGGTCGGCCCCAGGCCTCGGCGGCCTCGGCGTAGGCGCTCGCGGCCTCGTCCTGGCCCACCAGCGTGGCGCGCGCGCCCGCCCGGCCCAGCGTGGTGGCGATGGCGGGGTGCAGCAGGGCCCCCGCGGCGCCGCCTACGACGACCACGCGGCCCTCGAGCGGGCGCTCGGTCCAGGGGCCGTCCGCCCGCCGCAGGGGCACCGGCAGGGGCACCCCCACCCTGCCCAGCAGGCCTTTGGCGGTGGGGTTCTTGGAGAGGTTGATGAGGAAGTCGGCCATGGGGCCCTCCCGGGGGTCGATCGAGGCGGGGTGAGGTCGAGGTGCTCAGGCGTCGCGCAGCCAGGCGGTGCCGAGCATGAAGGCGGGCCCGCCGGCGGCCTCGGCCACGCCGAAGCCCTGCGGCGTGGTCCCATCGGGCCCGGCCGGCGCGTCGGCGGGGGCGTCGAAGGTGTAGAGGCGGACCGTATTGGGCAACACCAGGGGGCGCGTGAAGCGCACGTCGATCTGGGCGAGTCGGGCCTCATCGCCGGCCAGACGCCGGGCCACGAGGCCCTCCCAGGCCCAGGCCAGGGTGCCGAAGCCGTGCAGGATGCACGACCGGAAGCCCGCTGCGCGCGCCGCGGGCGCGAAGACGTGAATGGGGTTGATGTCGCCGGTCAAGATGGCGAAGTCGCGCCCCGCCCCGGCCCCGAACCGGCGGCCGTCGAACTCGCGAGCGCCGATGGGCACCCCCGGCCGCGCGCCGCGCTTTCGGGGCCCGCGGGCTCCCTCGCGGGGCAAGGGGACCACCGCGAAGACGTCGGCCACCACGGCCTCGGGCACCTCGGCGGTGCCCGTGACCAGCCGCTGGTGCAGGCGCGCCTTCCCGGGCTCTTCGCGGGCGTCCTGGAGCCGGGCGGTCAGCGTGAGCGGCACCCCCTTCGGCAGCGGGGCGTGAACCGTGATGCGGCAGCCTTGGTTGAGCACCTTCGGCAGCGGGTAGGGCACCCGGGCGAGCGTGCGGCTGAGCAGCGGGAAGCCCCACTGGGGGAAGAGGTGCGGCGGCAGGTGGGGCGCCTTCGGGTCGCCGCCCGCCCAGCGGCGGACGTCGCGCACCAGGCTGTCCGGTCGCGGGCCCACCGTGGCGGTGAGCGCTGGCGCGGGCAGCGCGGGCAAGGCCGTCGGGCGGGTGCCGAACACCGCGTCCCAGCCCACCCCCATTAAGGCCTGGATGACCGGGCCTTGCTGCAGGAGGTGCTTGACCGGGGCGCTCATCGGGCGGCCTGGGCCGTCGGTGCGGGCTGCCGCAGCTGGGACAGCAACCGGTCCCCCGTGGTGGAGATGAGGTGCAACAGGTGCTTGCCGCGGGGCTCGGCCCGCTCGACCAGGGCGGTGAGCAGCGCCCGGCGCTCGGGGTGCTGCTGGGCCTGCGCCCAGACGATGTCGCAGATGGCCACGTCACACAGCATGCGCGTGAGGTTCTCGGCGTGCAGCAGCGCCGGGCCGAAGTCGCGCTTGGGGTCCCAGTCGTTGACCAGCCGGTCGCGCCACGCCCCCACCGGCGCGTGCCGAAGCTCTCCGAGGCGCTTGCCGGCGATGCGCTGGATCAGGTGCCGCTGCGCCTGCAGGGCGTGCAGCTGGATCTGCGCCACCTTGCGGCCGAGCGGGTCGCGGTGCGTGCGGGCCTCCACCCCCACCCGCGCCAGCCGCCGCACGAAGCCGCTCGGATCCCGCATGATCCCCAGCAGCGTGTCTTTGGTGGCCATGAGCGCCTGGATCTGGCTGGTGCCCTCGTAGATGGGCAGCACCAGGGCGTCGCGCAGCAGCTTCTCGGCCCCGTACTCGGTGGTGTAGCCGCTCCCCCCATGGATCTGCAGGTTGCGCCGCGCCATCTCGACGGCCTTCTCGGCGGCGAGGTACTTGAGCAGCGGCGTCGCCGTGCGGCTCTGCCAGGTGAGCTGCTTGACCTCGGCCTGCAGCGCTGCGTGCTCGGTGGTGCCGGGCGACACCAGGTAGCGCAGCTCGAGCCGCTTGCGCTGCGTGAGCTCCTCGTTCATGCACGCGTGCACGGCCAGCGCCCGGAGGCCCGCCACGTCGGCGGCCATCTCGTCGAGGTAGTCGGCGATCATCTCGTGCTGGTCGATGGTCTTGCCCATCGAGGAGCGACCCGCGGCGTAGGACCGTGCCATGCGCAGCGCCGCCTCGCACAGCCCGATGGCCTCGAAGCCCACGCCGATGCGGGCGTTGTTCATCAGCAGCAGCATCTGCTTGAAGCCCTCGCCCCGCGCCCCCACCAGCTCGGCCGGGCTGCGCTCGAACGACAGGGTGACCGTGGCCGAGCCGTGGTGGCCGAGCTTCTCCTCGATGCGCTCCACCGTGACCCGCCGCTCGCGGGTGCCGTCAGGCCGGTCCTCCCACGCCTTCACCAAGAACAGGGACAGGCCCTGCAGGCCGGCGAAGGCGTCGTCGCCGGGCTTCGCGTCTTCGGTGCGGGCGATGACGAAGTGGTACTTGCCGTGGCCGGACGTGATGAAGATCTTCTGCCCGGTCACGAACCAGTCGCCGTGCTCGTCCTGCTCGGCCTTGGTGCGCAGCGCACCCATGTCTGAGCCGGCGTCGGGCTCGGTGATGTCCATGCAGCCCCAGGCGGCCCCCTCGCTGATCTCGGTGATGGCCTCGGCCCAGCGGGTCTGGACGATCTCGCGCTTCTCGACGTCGATCTCAGTGGTGCCCTCGAGGGCGGAGTACATCAGCATCGCCATGGCGATGCCGCCGTGGAAGCTGTGGTGGGTCATCACGCTCACGTCGGCGCGGCTGAAGACCTCGGCCACGAGCATGTAGACCATGAGCGGAGCGTTCATGCCGCCCAGCTCGCGGGGCACGCACAGGCCGTGCAGGCCGGTCTCGGCGATGATGTCGCAGACCTTGTCGAGCGCCTCGGGGAAGACCACCTCGCCACCCTCGACCCGCAGCGGCGTGGCGTCGATCTCGGCGGCCCGCGGTGCGATCTCGTCGGACGCGATCTGCCCTGCCATCTGCAGGATCTCGGTGAAGGTCTCGACGGCCTCTTCTACCGACTGGTAGCCACCCGCCTCGGCCTGGTCGGGCCCGAACCCCTTCATCTCGACGTACTCGAGCAGGCCGGACCAGCCGATGCCACGCTCGACGTGCCACCGAAGGTCGTCATTGTCGTCGTAGAAGCTCATGGGTTCTCCAAGGGGAGTGGGGGCGAGGGGGGAGGGTCGCGGTAGAGGCTGGCCTTGACCATTCGGACGAGAGAGGCGACCAGCCGCTCGCGAGCATCCTCGGGGTCGCCGCCCAGCACGCCGGTGCTGACCTCGAGGGTCGAGAAGCTCGCGATGAGCAGCACCACCACTTCAATCACCCACGCGTCGGGGTCGATCTCGGGGCGCGCGCGGCCGTCGCGCTGGGCCTCGCGGATGTAGCCGGCCAGCAGGGCCAACCAGGGCCGCAGGTGGCCCTGAAGGCGGTCGCGGGTCTCTTCGGGCTGATCGACCGCGATGCGGTTGAGCAGCCGGGCGCGGTCGGGGTCTTCGGCGAAGAAGTGGACCACCTCGCCCAGCACCGCGTCGAGCCGGTCCTCGCCCTCGCTGGCCACCTGCAGCAGCCGCGGGAGCAGCTCGCGCCAGCGCAGCAGCATTTGGTCTACGACGGCGTCTCTAAGGGCCTTCTTGCTGGGGTACCAGTAGATCACCGACGGCTTGGTGACGCCCACGGCGTCGGCGACGGCCTGCACCGTGGTGCCGGCGTAGCCCCGGTGGGCGAACAGTCGGGCGGCTTCGGTGAGGATTCGCTCTCGCATGCGGCTGCCTACCATATGGTAGAGAGCCCGTCCAGGTCCGCTGTCGGGCTATCTTGCGTCGCCCTCCACCTGGCGCGTGATGGCCCCG
>JBDQIL010000095.1:0-8996 GCA_040264415.1 Myxococcota bacterium | reverse complement strand
TGACGCCTGGCGCCCCGACCCCGCGCGCGTCGACGCCGTCCAGCACGCCATCGCCCACACGCCCGACCTGTTCTGGTCCATCCACTTGGGGGGCCAGGCGTCATCCACCAGCGGGTAGACGATCTGCCCGCCGACCACGTTGTCTTTCTGGTACCCGCCCATGGTCTCGATGAGCCGGCCGCACTCGGCGAGAGGCAGGGCGCCCGCAGCCCCGAGGGCGGTGTACCAGCCCATCGAGTTGCCCATCACGCCGACGATGTCGTATTGGTCGCGATCGATGGCCTCGATGTCGGCCAGGGTGGCCCCGGCGGTGAGGATGCTGGCGTGCTCGCCAGCGATGTGGGTGCGGGGGCTGAAGCGGTCGGCCGCGTCGAGGGCGCGGGGGCCGGGCAAGCCGCGGGCCGCCCGCATCGCGTCGAAGGCGTCGAGGGCCGCGGAGGGGCGCCGTTGGAGCGAGCCCAGCTCGGCGCGGCTGTAGCTGCCGCGGCCGGGGCACAGGACGAGGGCGCGTCGGGTCATGGCTCAGGCCTCCATCAGGGCGAGGGCGGCGGCTTCGATGTCAGGCTCTTGGACCAGCACCCGGTTGGCGGCGTCGCCGAGCGGGATGTAGGTGTCGTCGCCGGTGATCCGCGCCATTCGGACGTGGGGGCAGCCCTCCACCAGGGCGGTCAGCACGCCCTCGGCGACCCCTCCGGTGCGTCGGCACTCATCGACCACCAACACCCGGCCCGTGGCCGTCGCGGCCGCGACGAGGTCGTCGACAGGCAGCGGGTTGAGCCACCGGAGATCGAGCACGCGGCAGCGCACGCCGTGCTCGGCCTCGAGCCGGCGCGCGACCCGCAGGCTCATCCACAGGCCGTTGGCGTACGAGATGATGGTGAGGTCTTCGCCCTCGGTCCAGGTGCGGGCGCGGCCCACCGGCACCGAGAAGTCGTGCGCGGGGTACGAGAACGACCAGGCGCCGTCCTTCTCGTCGTGCAGGTCTTTGGTCATGTACAGCGCGATGGGCTCGAGGAAGGCCGTGACCTGTCCATCGACCTTGGCGGCCGCGACGCAGGTGCGCAGCATGCCCACGGCGTCTTCGCCGTTCGAGGGGCAGGCCATGAGCAGCCCGGGGATCTCGCGGAGCGCGCCGATGCTGTTGTCGTTGTGGAAGTGTCCACCGAAGCCCTTCTGGTAGGCCAGAGCGGCGATGCGGACGACCATCGGGTTGCGGAAGGCGCCGTTGCTGAAGAACTGCAGTGACCCTGCCTCGCCACGCAGCTGGTCGATCGCGTTGTGCAGGTAGGCGAGGTACTGGATCTCCGGCATCGGCAGCAGGCCCATCGAGCCGGCGCCGAGGGCCAGCCCGAGGATGGTGGTCTCGTCGAGCGGGGTGTTGAACACCCGCGCCCGGCCGGCGGCCTCCTCGAGGTGGTCGGTGACGTGGTAGACGCCGCCCTTCCGGGCCACGTCCTCTCCGAAGAGGACGATCTCGTCGTGTTGGGCCATCAGGTCGTGGAGCGCCCGGTTGATCTGCATGGCCATGTGCCGCGGACGGTCGGCCTCGGGCAAGCGCCGCGGGAAGAAGCGGGCCCGCACCCCGGGCTCGGGGGCCTGCCGGGCCATGGCCTCGACCGCCTGCGGGCGGTGGGGCGACAGGGGCGCGACGATGTCGGCGGCCTCGGTCAGCTTGGGACGACCCTCGGCCTCGCGGCCCAGGGCGGCGATGCGCGTTCGAAGCTGCTCGTAGAGGTCGAGCACGGCGTCGGGGGTGAGCCAGCCGCCGTCCACCAGATCGCGGGCGGCTCGCAGCACGGGGTCACGGGCCTCGGCTGCGGAGATCTCCTCTTCGGATCGGTAGAGCTGCTCCACGTCGGAGCCGGCGTGGCCGAGCAGACGCACCACCTTGAGGTGGAGGAAGGCCGGGCGACGCGTGCGGCGGACAAACTCGACCGCCGCCTGCGCGTTGTCGTAGGCGTGAGCGAGGTCGAGGCCGTCGGCCTGGAAGTACTTGAGCCCGGGGTCGTTGCGGAAGCGGCGCCCCACCCAGTCGTTCGGCGTGCGCACGCTGATGCCGATGCCGTTGTCCTCACAGACGAACAGGATCGGGCAGGGGAGGTTCTGGTGGTGGCACAGCGACGCGGCGTTGAAGGCCGTACAGGCGGTGGCGTGGTTCGACGAGGCGTCGCCGAAGGTGGTGACGACCACGCTGTCGGCTGGGATGGGGGGCCGCCGCCGCATGGCCCGCTGGCGATCGAGGAAGAACGCAGCCCCCACGGCCTTGGGCAGCTGGCTGGCGATGGTCGAGGTCTGCGGTGGGATGTGCAGCGGCGCGCTGCCAAAGACCTTGTGGCGGCCCCCCGCGATGGGCTCGTCCGATGAGGCGACCACGCCCAAGAGCACGTCGAACAAGGGGGTCGTGCCGGGGACCTGCCAGGCCCTGCGGATGAAGAAGCCCCCGGATCGGTAGTGCAAGAAGGCGGGGTCGGTGGGGCGGAGCGCTGCGGCGACGCAGGCGTTGCCCTCGTGGCCCGACGAGCCGATGGTGTAGAAGCCCGGTCCCCGCGCCTTCAGCGCCCGCGCCTCGAGGTCGAGGAGCCTGCTCGCGAGCATGCTCTCGAAGATCTGCAGCGCTTCGAAGCCCGTGCACTGGCTGCCCGGTCGGACGGGCTGGTGCAGGTCCCCGGGGTGGGGCGCGGCGCGGAGCTCCCGGACCGCCGCGATGAAGTTCTGATCGACGATCCCTGCGCGGTTGACGGCCATGCTGCGACGCCTCGGCGGAGTGTGGGTGCAAGCGGTATCCCGACGCCTGCGCGGCCGCGACTGGACCTGCGCCGGAGCAGGACGCGCCCCCCTCGGTTCGCGATACAGCGTGCGTGCCCTCGTCCCCCCAAGCAGGAGGCTGCGATGCGGTACGCACACGAGATCATGGACCGCGACTTCCTGGCGGTCTCCCCCGAGATGCCGGTCGGCGAGCTCGCCAAGCTCCTCCTCGAGTCGCAGGCCGACGGCGCCTGCGTGGTGGAAGACGACCTGCTGGCGGGCGTGGTGACTGCCATGGACCTCGTCTTCCAAGAGAAGCAGATCCACCTGCCCAGCTTCATCACGCTGATGGACCTCGTCATCCCGCTGGGGGGCGCCAAGGCCCAGGCCGAGCTCGAGAAGGTCACGGGCAGCACCGTCGCCGAGATCATGAGCGCGCCCGCAAAGACGGTGGAGTGGGACGCCCCCCTCGATCAGGTCGCGACCCTGATGGTGGAGGGGCACTACACGCTCGTGCCGGTGATGAAGGGCACCCACCTGCAGGGCGTCATCACCAAGCAGGCGCTCCTGCGCGGGGCGTACGCGGCTCGCGGCAAGGTGTAGCTCCGCCCGCCCGTCGCGGCGCGCGCCCCGGGGCCCGCCCGCTCTGAGGGCTCCGCCGCCGAGGGACGGGACAGCCCGGGGCTAGAACACCTTGGGCGGGAGCACCACCTGGGCCGCGCGGGCGGCGTGGGCCACCGCTGTGACCAGGTTTCGGTCGCCCGATCGGTCGGCGACGTCGGCGGCCTCTCGGATCGCCTCAGCTCGCCGGGCCGGGGTGCGCGCGAGCGCGAGCAGCGAGACCACGGCCTCTTTGTCGTCGCCGGATCTCTCGGCGAGGGCCCGAGCTTGCAGGGCCAGCCGCTCACCCGCCTCGAGGTCGCCTGCGTCGTAGGCCGCCACCGCCGCTGCGGCGGGGGTGGTGGGCGTCTCGGCGCCTCGGGCACGCGCGGTCATCGCGGCCATGATCTGCTGTTGGAGTGGCTGCAGCGCGCTGACCTCGTCGGCCCGTCCGGTCTGGCGCGCAGCCCTCAGCGCCGCCGAGAGGCGCCGTCGGGCGGCCTTGAAGTCCTGGCGCCCGATGTGAGCCTGCGCCGCCCAGGCGTGCAGGCGCGCCGCGAGCGCGGGGCGCTCGGTGAGCAGCGCCAGGGCGCTGTCGGCCTGGGCGACGGCGAGCGGCCAGTCGCCCGCCTGCACCGCTCGGTAGGCGGCGGCGGCGAGGGTGTCGGCGTCGGTCGCGTCAGCCATGGGCCGAGGCGAGGGCGGTCAGGGCGAGCTCGGCGGCCAGGCTCTCGATCTGCTCGGGCACCTGAAGCAGCCCGGGCGGGTGGTCGCCGCCGCGGGTCAGCCACTCGAGGGTGAGCCCGAGGACCGCGAAGTGCAGCAGCACGGGCTCGGGAGAGCCCGCGTTGGTCACGATGTTGAGCGGGTGGCCGTCGGCCAGGACCAGCAGCTTGGGGCCGCCCTCGAGACGGTACGAGACCACGTGGTCGGTGACGTGATCGACCGCGATCGCGGCCTTCTTGATGGACTCCACGTCGATCTCGTCGCCGCCGTGGCCGGCGTTGATCAGCACCAGTCCGTCGCGGGCGTCGCCGAGCTGGTTGAGTCCGAGCACGCCGGGGCGGCCGGTGCAGGTCACGACGACCCCGGCGCGGCGCAGGCAGTCGTCGAGCCGGGGGATGGGGAAGCCGTCATAGTGCGCCACAAGGCGGCGGACGGGGTCGGTCTCGACCACCTCGACGGCCGCTCCGGCGGCGCGGGCGTAGGCGGCGACCCCGCGCCCCACGGGCCCGTAGCCGATGACGCCGACCCGGCGTCCCGACAGGTGCATCCCCGTCAACTGCTGCACGGAGTGCCAGAGGCCCTCTCCCACGCCGTGTCGGTTCTCGACCGCCGGCTTGAGGCGGCCATCGTTGATGTTGACCACCGGGAACGGCACGTCGAGCCCGCTCGCGCGATCGACGCCCGACTTCGACACCTCGACGCTGCCGAGGACGCGGTTGGCGAGGTCGGGGAACCGAGTGACCAAAGTGTCGAGGAGCGTGCCGCCGACGCCGGCGAGCAGGTTGGGCTCGTGGGCGAGCAGGGCCGCGTGGTAGTCGTCGCGGCTGCCGGACGTGTAGACGTCGAAGCCACCATCGCGGAGGTAGTCCACGACGCTGTAGTCGGTGGTGGCGTCGCTGGCGGCGCACAACACCCAGGTTCCGCCGCCCAGCGCGAGCTCGCGCACCAGGGCGGCGGTCAGGGTGGTGAGGTGGGCCGACACGCCGATCGTCAGGCCGTCGAACGGCCGGGTGGACGCGAGGCGGTTGCCCAACAGCGGCATGATGGGAAAGAAGGCGTTGATTCGGGATACTTCGGCGGCGGCCCGAGCCGAGCGCTTGAGGTCGGACATGTCGGATCCCTGGGTGCGAGTGCAGGTTTGGTGACGTATCCCGCTGTGTAGAAATTTTCGCGCTCGCTACGCGCCGAAACACTCCCGCACGAGGCGCCGAACCACCGCGGGCAGGTCGGCGTACAGCTCGGCGCGGTAGCGGCGCCCGCGGCCGGCCCGCGCCATGCCCTCACAGGTTCGGGTGCCCTGGACCTCCTCCTCACCCACCTGAACCACGTGCAGCAGGGGGATGCGCGCGGCTCGCTTGACCGGGTCGCCGCCGACGTTGGCGACGCCGTCGGTCATGATGATGGCAGCCCGCTCGCGGCGGTGACTGCGGCGCAGGATCTCGTGGCCCAGCTTGAGGCCGCTGTCGACGTTGGTGAACCCCTGGGCTGGCACCCGCAGGATGCGACGCACGAGCTCCTCTGCGGAGACGTCCTCCCCCAGATCGACCAGCTTGTGGGCCTTGGTGTCGAAGCAGACCACCGCGACGTGATCGAGCTTCAGGCGGAGGATGGCGGCGGCCAGCGCGGTGAGGGCGATCTTCTCGCCGGTCATGCTCAGGCTCATGTCGAGGATGACCACCACGTCGGCCTCGCGGAGCTGGCTGCGGGCGATGGTCAGGTGCTCGGCCTTCCACGGCCGGGGGTGCTCGAGGGTGGCGTCGAGGTCGAGCTCACCGGGGGCCGGGTAGGGCTCGCGGACGATGTGCCGCGGGCGGCTCGTGTGACGCAGCAGATCCCTGGCCCGGCGCAGGATCTCGCGCACCGCACGGTCTTCGATCTCCTGGCGCTGGTGCTTTGGCAGCACCCGCTTGAGGCGGTGGTACTGCTGCGCCGCCTCCCACCCATCGGGCAGGTCGTCGACGTCGACCTCGAAAGCGGGCACGAAGTCGCCGGGGCGCTGCTCCTCCGAGATCGGCGTCTGCAGGAGCGAGATGTCTTCTTGCCTCAGGAAGGGGTCGAGGAGCCCGTCATCGCGGGGCTTTTTTTTTCCAGCTCGGACAGCACCAGCTCGAGGCCGTGCTGCTCGGGGTCGGTCAGCTCCATGCGGGTGGGCAGGGCGAGCCGGGCGGCCGCCCCCACGTCCCCGCCGAGCGCCGTGGCCAGGTCTGCGATGGCGATCGCCGCACGCACGCTGGCCCCCCGCCGAACACGGGGATCGTCGCGGGTGGCGCGGGTCAGCGAGATGGCCTGGGCGATGACCTCGGCGGACGGCCCGCTGGTGGCCTCCTGGGCGACGATCTGGGACTCCTCGTCCGCGCCCTGGTAGGTGAGCTCGACCAGCTCGAAGCGGTCGAGCAGGGCCTCGGAGAGGTGGCCCGTGGCGACGAACTCGGCGGGGTTCTGGGTGGCGACCACCGCGAAGCCGGGGGCGGCCCGGATGGTGCCGAGGTGCGGGATGTGGACGAGTCCCTCGTCGAGCGCAGGCAGGAGCACGTTCTGCACGCCCTCGGGCATGCGGTTCAGCTCGTTGATGAAGAGCACCGCGCCCCCCCGCATGGCCTCGACCAGCGGTCCGGGGATGAAGAGGTCGGGCTGGTAGCCCCGCTCGAGCACGCCCGGAGGGTCGAAGTGGCCGGTGAGCTTGGCCTCGGTGTAGCGCCCGTCGCCGTCTACCCGAACAAAGCCGCGGTCGAGCCCCGCCGCGACCGCCCGAGCCAGGGCGGTCTTGCCGACCCCGACCGGACCCTCGAGCAGGACGTTGCGGCCCACCGACAGACAGGCGCCCACCAGGCGCAGCTCGGCGCGGCGACCGATGATGCCTTGGCTGCGCGCGAGGGTGTCGAGGTCGGGCATGGCAGACATGGCGGGCTCCGGGTCGCGGGATTCGAATCTAACGGCGGTTCAGGCGCATGAGGAGCACGAGCAGGTTCCAGAACAGCACGAGCACCGACAGCGTGATCATGTAGGCGCCTTCGATGTGCTGGTCGGTGCGGAGCTTGTGCACCACGAGGTTGATCTGGTAGAGCAAGCCGCCCGCCGAGATGAGCACGAAGGCGCCGGTCAGGATGAGCCCGAGGGTGCCCCCGAAGAAGCCGGGGAAGGCGAAGCTCGCGACCATCAGGATGAGCATCGGGATGCCCAGCGCGGAGAGCCCGGCCCCGAGCATCGAGAACTCTCGCGGCCCGGTCCAGACGTAGGCGGCCATGCCACCGGCGGTGAGGGCCGTGAGCCCCATGGCGAGCGAGATCAGCCCAAACGGCTGCCCCGTCTGGACGCCGAGCATGACCGCGGAGAGCAGCAGCCACCCCATCGACAGGCCCTGAAAGACCGCGCCCATCAGAAAGCCCGCCACCTTTGCCTGTCCGAAGACCATCTTGCGCGCGACGCTGTGGGCCACGAAGTAGCAGCCCAGGATGCCGATGAGCGACGGGATGCCCGTGAGCAACATCGTGAAGCCCGCGGCCGCCATCAGGTAGAGCACCAGCGCCATGCCGATGCCGGTGACGCCGGCGACGGCGAGGCCGCCGGTGGTCCAGAGCAGCACGCGCTGGAGGTAGGCGACGCGCACGCTGGCCTCGACCTGAGCGAGGGGGCGAGACAGGTCGGAGATGGCCATGCGGGCTCCTGGGCGAAGGGGGACGACCCCATCCTTAGCGCGGATGGTTGCTTCGGGAAGGGGGCGGCGCTACCCAGCCCGCCACGGAGGCGGCCATGACAGAGCCCGGACCCAAGAGCGAGAACATCGTCTGGCACCACGCCAACGTGACCCCAGAGCAGCGCGCGCAGGCGCTCGGCGGGGCGGGCTGCGTGGTCTGGCTGACCGGCCTGTCTGGCTCCGGCAAGAGCACCATCGGGCGGCGTGTGGAGCAGCTGCTGCTCGAGCGCGGCGCCCACGCCTACATGCTCGACGGCGACAACGTGCGCCACGGGCTCAACCGCGACCTGGGCTTCGCGCCCGAAGACCGCGCCGAGAACATCCGCCGAATCGGCGAGGTGGCGAAGCTCTTCAGCGAGGCCTGCGTGGTCACGCTGACCGCCTTCATCAGCCCGTACCGGGGCGACCGGGATCGCGTGCGCGCCCAGCTGCCGGCGGGCGCCTTCGTCGAGGTCTTCATCGACACCCCCATCGAGGTGTGCGAGGCCCGCGACCCCAAGGGCCTGTACAAGAAGGCCCGGGCGGGCGAGATCCCACAGTTCACGGGCATCTCGGCCCCCTATGAGGCGCCCCTGGCGGCAGAGGTGCACGTGCGCACGGCGGATCGCTCGGTGGACGACTGCGCCCTCGAGGTGGTCACCGCGCTCGAGGCCCGCGGCTTCGTGCCGGCCTGACCGGGCTCACAGCCAGGCCCGAACCCGCTCCACCAGCTCGGCGATGGCCGCGCCGCGGTCGGTGAAGGCGGTGGGCGTGTCGTCCACCAGCCACACGCTGCGCTCGAGATCGCCGATGACATTGGCGAAGACGAGGTCGCTGCCGGTGCGGCGCCGCTGCGCCTGCGCGATCTCGACCAGGCGGGCCGGCGTGGTCTCGGGAGACGCGGCCTTGAAGCTCACCACACGGCTGCTGGGCGCCCACCGCTTGAGGTGGTCGAGGATCTTGGGGGTGGGCGTGAGTCGGAGCACCAGCTCGTCTTGGTTGGACGCAATCTTCTGTTTGGTGGCCGCCACCTCGTAGTCGCCCACCGCGCTGGAGTGCACGACCACGCCGGTGGGGTGCCGGCCGAGCCAGGCCTGCATGCGGGCCATCAGGTCGCGGGTGGAGCCGTAGGGGGTCAGGTGGTCGGCGCGCACGGTGTCGAGCACCAGCAGGAGCACGTTCGGGGCCGCGGCCGGGGGCTGGCGGTCGGCGGCGATGCCCAGCAGCGCGATGCGGCCCGGCAGCACCAGGC
>JBDQIL010000094.1:0-9058 GCA_040264415.1 Myxococcota bacterium | reverse complement strand
CTGCACCGCATCGCGCAGCTGCGCCGCGAAGGCGTCTGGGGGCTGCGCCAGCGTGACTGACCTCCGATGCTCCAGGGCGGGGCCGTGCAAGGCCTGCCACAGCTGCGATCGGGTCGGCGGGCTCGCGTCCGGCGTCTCAGCCAACCGCGTCTTCCTGCCAGACGGTCGAGCGGACGTCGCCCGACGCGAGGCCTGCGCGGTTGAACTGCTTGAGGGCGTGACAGGCGCGCCGCTTCTCGATCTCGCAGACGCAGTCTTTGTCGGTGCCACCGCAGGAGCCGTGCAGCTTGCGGTTGCTCACGATGACGCCGATGGCCATGGCGACCATGGCCGATGCGAAGATTCCGGTGGTGAGCAGCAGCGTGGCCATGCAGACCTCCTTGGGCAGCACCCTAACCCGGAGCGACGCCCGGGCTGGGGGTCAGTGGGCGGCGAAGCGGTCCTGGTAGGCGCGGGTGGCCGACTGCACGAAGCCATCGTCGGTGCGCACCAAGAAGGTGGCCGCCACGTCGTGGGCGTCGGCGACGGCGGCTCCCTCGTCTGGACCGAGCACGGTCAGGGCGGTGGCCCAGGCGTCGGCCAGCGCGCAGGTGTCGGCCACCACGGTCACCGACGCGAGGGCGTGGGGGACGGGCCTCCCGGTGCGGGGGTCGATGCTGTGCGAGACGCGCTGCCCGTCCAGCTCGAGGTAGTTGCGGTAGTCGCCCGACGTGGCCATCGCCTCGTCGCGCAGGCCCACCACGTCGAAGGAGGTGCGCTTCAAGGTGTCGGGCTTCTCGATGGCGATGCGCCAGGGCCGGCCCTCGCCGTTGTCGCCTCGGGCGCGCAGCTCGCCGCCGATCTCGACCATGTGTCGGTCGTGTCCCAGGGCGAGCAGGGCGTCGCTCACGCGGTCTACGGCGTAGCCCTTGGCGATGGCGCTGAGGTCGGCCGACAGGCCGTCCACCTGGCGGGTGACCGTGGGGCCCGTGGCGTCGAGCACCAGATGCTGCTGGCCCACGCGCGCCCGCAGGGCGGCGAGCTCGGCGTCGTCGGGGGCGCTCGTCGGGCGGCCATCGGGTCCGAAGCCCCAGCGGTTCACCAGGGGCCCGACCGTGACGTCGAAGGCGCCTTCGGACCGGTCGTGCACCTGAGACGCGAGGTCGAGCACCGTGAAGAGCGGCGCGCTCACCGAGACGGGCTCGCCCACCGGCGCCCGGTTGAGCTGGCTCAGCTCCGAGTCGGTCTTCCAGGTGCTCATCGACGCGTCGATGGCGTTCAGCTCGCGCTGGATGGCCTGCGCCACGGCGGGCTCGTCGAGCGGCGCGTCGGGCTGCGAGACCACCTTCACCGAGAAGGTGGTGCCGAAGACCTCCCCCGACAGCTCGGTGAGGTCGAGCGCGTCGGGGGCCGGGGTCGCCGTAGCCGCGTCGCCGTCGGGCGCGGGCGCGTCGTGGCCTGCGCGCAGGTACGTGCCCGCGACCAGCAACACGAAGAGACCTGGCGCCACAAAGCGACGCCAGGTCTTCGGGTCTGTGGGGTCGGCGGTGCCGGCCATCAGGCCATCACCCGCCGAAGTCGTCGAGCGCGATGTTCTCGGGCTCGACACCCAGGTCTTCGAGCATCTCGATGACGCACTTGTTCATGATCGGCGGGCCGCAGAGGTAGTACTCGACGTCTTCGGGCGAGGGGTGCTTGGCGAGGTACTCGTCGAGCACGACCTGGTGGATGTAGCCGGTGAGCCCCTGCCAGTCGTCCTCTTCGAGGGCGTCAGACAGCGCGATGAACCACTGGAAGTTGTCGTTCTCCGCCTGGATCTCGTTGAAGTCTTCGACGTAGAAGGCCTCACGCCACGACCGGGCGCCGTACCAGAAGGTGACCTTGCGGTCGGTGTGGATGCGCTTGAACTGGTCGAAGATGTGCGACCGCATGGGCGCCATGCCGGCGCCGCCGCCGATGAAGACCATCTCGTTGTCGGTGTCCTTGGCGAAGAACTCGCCGAAGGGCCCCGAGATGATGACCTTGTCGCCCGGGGTCTGGGCGAAGATGTAGGACGACATCTTGCCAGGGGGGACGTTGGGCAGCCGCGGCGGGGGGCTGGCGATGCGGACGTTGAGCATGATGATGCCCTCTTCGCCCGGGTAGTTCGCCATGGAGTACGCGCGGGTGACGGTCTCATCGACCTTCGAGACGAACTGCCAGAGGTTGAACTTGTCCCAGTCGTCGCGGTACTCGTCTTCGATGACGAAGTCTTTGTAGTTGGCGACGTGGGGCGGGGCCTCGATCTGGATGTAGCCGCCGGCCCGGAAGGGCACGCTGTCGCCTTCGGGGAGCTGCAGCACGAACTCCTTGATGAAGGTGGCCACGCCGTCATTCGACTTGACGGTGCACTCCCACTTCTTCACCGAGAAGATCTCGGGCTCGACCTCGATGCGCATGTCCTGCTTGACCTTGACCTGGCAGGACAGACGACAACCCTCGCGGGCCTCGCCGCGCGAGATGTGGCCCTTCTCGGTGGGCAGCATGGCGCCGCCACCGTCATGGACGTGCACCTTGCAGACGCCGCAGGTGCCGCCGCCGCCACAGGCCGACGGGATGAAGATCTTCTTGTCGGCGAGCACGTTGAGCAGCGTGCCGCCGGCCATCGTGATGACGGGGTTCTCCTCGTCATCGTTGATGATGATCTTGACCTCGGCGGCCGGCACCAGCTTGGCCTTGGCGACCATGAGCAGCGCCACCAGCGCGAGGATGATGATCAGGAACATGGCTACGCCGAGCGGGGCGACGAGCATGAGGGGCTCCATGGGTGGAGGTCAGGTGCGGAGCTGGGGCCGACCGGGACGGGCCGACCCGACGAGCGCGCGTCGGCGCTGTCAGAGCTGGATGCCGGCGAAGGCCATGAAGCCGATGGCCATGAGGCCGGTCAGCATGAAGGTGATGCCCAGGCCGCGCAGGGCGGGCGGCACGTTGGAGTACCGCATCTTCTCGCGGATGGCGGCGAGGGCCACCACGGCGAGGGCCCAGCCCACGCCAGAGCCGAGGCCGAAGACCACGCTCTCGGAGAAGTTGTAGTCGCGCTCGACCATGAACAGGGACGCGCCGAGGATGGCGCAGTTCACGGCGATGAGCGGCAAGAACACGCCGAGCGCGCTGTAGAGCGCCGGCAGGTAGCGATCGAGCGCCATCTCGACGATCTGAACCATCGCGGCGATGGTGCCGATGAAGGTCAGGAAGTTGAGGAAGCTGAGGTCGACCTCGGCCAGCGAGGGGCTGGCCCAGGCCAGGGCGCCCTCCCGCAAGACCAGATCGTAGATGAGCTGGTTCATGGGACAGGTGATCGCGAGCACGAAGATGACCGCGAAGCCCAGGCCCACGGCCGTCTCGACCTTCTTGGAGACCGCGAGGAAGGAGCACATGCCGAGGAAGAAGGCCAGGGCCATGTTCTCGACAAAGGTGGCCTTGACGGCCAGGCTGAGGAGTTCTTCCATCGTCTACTCCGCTTCGATCTGGTCGGGCTTCCAGACGCGGAGCGCCCAGATGAAGATGCCGATGAGGAAGAAGGCGCCGGGCGCCAGCACCATCAGGCCGTTCGGGTTGTACCAGCCGCCCTCGGTGTACAGCGGCAGCAGCTGGATCCCGAAGAGCTTTCCGGAGCCGAGCAGCTCGCGGAAGAAGGCCACGAAGATCAGGATGATGCTGTAGCCGAGGCCGTTGCCCACGGCGTCGAAGAAGCTGAGCACCGGACCGTTCTGCATGGCGTAGGCCTCGGCCCGGCCCATGACGATGCAGTTGGTGATGATGAGGCCCACGAAGACCGACAGCTGCTTGCTGACGTCGAAGAGGAAGGCCTTGAGCACCTGGTCGGTCACGATCACCAGCGAGGCGATGATGGTGAGCTGAACCACGATGCGGATGCTGCTCGGGATCTTGTCGCGGATGAGGGACACCGCGACGTTCGACCCGATGAGCACCGCGGTGAGCGCGACGCACATCACGAGCGCCGCCTCCATCTTGGTGGTCACCGCCAGCGCAGAGCAGATGCCGAGCACCTGCAGCGCGATGGGGTTGTTGTTGAAGAGCGGGTCGATCAACGCGTCCCGCTGCTTCTTGGTGAAGCCTGTGCGTGGTGCGCTCATCCCGCGCTCCCGGACTTGAAGTTGTCGAGGTAGGGGCCCCAGCCGTTCTCGCCGAGCCAGAACTGAAGGGTGTAGGTCACGCCGTTGCTGGTCAGGGTGGCGCCGGAGAGGCCGTCCACCTCGTGGGGGGCCGACTCGACCGACCCGGCCTTGCCCTTGACCACGCGGATGGCGATGTCGCCGTCTGCGTCGCGGATCTCGCGACCGGGCCACTGCGCCTTCCACGACGGGTTGTCGACCTCGCCGCCCAGACCAGGGGTCTCGGCGTGCTCGTAGAAGGTGATGCCACAGATGGTGTTCGTGTCGGTCTCGACGCAGAGGTAGCCGTACAGCGTAGACCAGAGGCCCTTGCCCTCGATGGGCAGGATGAGCTGGTTGACGCTGCCGCCGTCGCCCTTCACGTGGTAGGTCACCGCCACCTCGGGGACGCGGCTGACCTTGGCGTTGTTCTTGGGCGCGACCTCGCTGTAGGCGGGGTCTTTGGCGACCTTGCGCTGGTCGAAGCTGTTGGCTTCGAACTGCTGGCCTGCGTAGTAGGTGCCCTCGTCGAGATCGACGAGGCGGGCCTCGATCTTCTGCTCGAAGAGGGTGTCGATCTGCGCGGGCTCGAGGGACTCGCCCTCTTGCATGAGGCCGGCGACCTGCAGGACCTTCTTGCGACGGTCGAGGATCTTGTTGGCTTCTTGCTTGTCCTTGAGCGACACGGCCGACCCGGCCACGAGGACCGAGCAGACTGCGCACAGGGCGGCGGCAAAGCCGAAGGTGTAGGCGACGCTAGGCTGCGACATTTCGAGCGAGCCTCCGCTTGATGTTTCCTTGCACCACGATGTGGTCGAAGAAGGGCGCGAACAGGTTCATGAACAGGATGGCGAGCATCATGCCCTCTGGGTACGCCGGGTTGACCACCCGCACGAGCACCACGACGACGCCGATGCCGATGCCGTACGCCCACTTGCCCTTCGCGGTGAAGGCCGACGAGACCGGGTCGGTGGCCATGAAGACCATGCCGAAGGCCCAGCCACCGAGCACCATGTGCCACCAGAACTGCATGCCGAACATGGGGTTGGTCTCTGAGCCGAAGCCGTTGAGCACCATGGCCATCACGACCGTACCAGCGGTGACGCCGGCCATCGTTTGCCACGACGCCACACGGGTGGCGAGCAGCAATCCCGCCCCCATCAAGCAGGCCAGCGCTGAGGTCTCTCCCATGGAGCCGGGGACCAGGCCCACGAAGGCGTCGAACCAGGAGAGGCTGTCGAGGGCGGCGCCGTCGAGGGCGGCCTTGCCGAGCCAGGTCGCGCCGCTCAGGCCGTCAACGGCGGTGTTCGCCGCGATCCAGACCTGGTCGCCCGAGATCTGCGCCGGGTAGGCGAAGAACAGGAAGGCGCGGGCCGTGAGCGCGGGGTTGAGCACGTTCATGCCCGTTCCGCCGAAGATCTCCTTGCCGATCAGCACACCGAAGATGATGCCGACCGCCACCTGCCACAGGGGGATGGTGGGGGGGAGGATCAGCGGGAAGAGCGACCCCGTGACCAGGAAGCCCTCGTTGATCTCGTGCTTGCGGACGATGGAGGTGATGACCTCGACCGTGCCGCCCGCAGCCTGGGTGACCAGGAAGATCGGCACGAAGTAGCACATGCCGTAGATCAGGTTGGCCAGGAAGCTCTCGGGGTCGTGGGCGAACCCGAGCATCGTGAAGATGGCCGTGTTGAAGTCGGCCAGGGGCTGGGCCCCGTTCGCGATGGCGAGGTTGGCCTGGTAGCCGGTGTTCCACGAGGCCATGAAGAAGCACGGCTGCAGCGCGATGGCCACCATGATCATCATGCGCTTCAGGTCGAGACCGTCGCGCACGTGCGCGCCCGCCTTGGTCACCTCACCAGGGGTGAACAGGAAGGTGTCCGGCATCTCGTAGAGCGCGTGGAACTTGTGGAATTTGCCGCCCTTTTCGAACATGGGGGCGGCGGAGTCGAGCGCGTTTCGGAGGAACTGCATGGCTCAGCCTTCGGCCTCGATGGTGGCCAGGGTCTTGCGAAGGATTGGCCCGTAGTCGTACTTGCCGGGGCAGACGACGGTACAGAGCGCCACGTCTTCTTCGGAGAGCTCTAGGGCCCCGAGCTGCTCTGCCTTCTCGAGGTCGCCCGAGATGAGCGAGCGCAGCAAGAAGGTGGGCAGGATGTCGAGGGGCATGACCTGCTCGTAGGTGCCGATCGGCACCATGGCGCGTTCAGAGCCCATGGTGCTGGTCGTGAGATCGAAGCGGACGTTGTCGCTGCCCGGGAGCAGCTTGCTCAGGAAGGTGGGCATGATCGAGAAGATGTCGAAGCCCGGCCGCAGCCAGCCCAGGAACTCGCGCTGCCGCCCCTCTCGGAGGGCTGAGACCTGGTTGCTGTAGCGCCCGAGGTACCCGACAACGTCTCCCGACGCGGGGGTTCCGTCGAGCACCGAACCCGAGATCACGCGGTTCTCGCTCTGTGCAAGCCCACCCTCGGTGAGGGCGCCGATGTCGGCTCCGGACCGGGTGCGCAGCAGGCGGGGCTCGGTGACCACGGGGCCAGCGAGGCTGATCACCCGGCCCACATCGAGGCGGCCCGTGGCGACCAGGTGGCCGATGGCGGCGACGTCGGCGTAGCCGATGTGCCACACGGTCTTGCCCCGGCTGACCGGGTCGAGGAAGTGGATGTGCGTGCCCGGGAGCCCGGCCGGGTGGGGCCCGGAGAACTCTTCGATGCGCAGGTTGGGGATGCCGTCGGTGCCCAGGTTGAGGCCCGGGGCGCGGCACAGGAACAGCGCGCCGTCTGTGAGCTTCGAGAGGGCGACGAGGCCCCGCTCGAAGTCGGCCTCGCGGCCCGCGAGCGCGACGGAGACGTCGGGCGCGTGCGGGCGCGTGTCGGTGGCGGTCACGAAGATGGAGTGCGGCACCGTGGCCGGGCTCGCGACCCGGTCGAAGGGCCGCGCCCGCAGCCCGATCCACTGACCGCTCTCGACGAGCAGGTCGCGGACCTGGTCGCGCGACAGCTCGGCGACCGGCGCGCCGGTGTACGACTTGAAGCTGAAGAAGTCGTCGTCGGCGGGGGTGCCCGCCTGTTCGCGCTCGTTGAGCTCGATGACGACGGACTGCAACGCCCGGCGGTCGCCGCGGTGGATGCCGGTGACCCGCCCGGCCCCGGGCGCGGTGAAGACCACGCCGGGGTTCTTGCGGTCCTCGAACAGCGGCTGCCCGCGGAGGACGTCGTCCCCCTCGAGCACCTGCATGCGAGGCTTCATGCCGACGAAGTCCGAGGCCACGACCGCCACACGGGCGATGGTGGGGCCGTCGATGACGACCTGCTCGGGGGACCCCTTGAGGGGGAGGTCCAGACCCTTGGTGATCTTGTGGAGCGCCATTGGCCTGTGAGCCCTCCGCGCCGGGGGTGATTCTTGGCTGCTGGCCCTATCCAGCGCGAGCCCTTCGGTCCAACCCGGAGCGGCCGGGCGTCGAATTCAGCGGACCGCGTCGGCCAGCATCTTCACCTCGTTTCGGTACAGCTCACCGCCGATGCGGCCCTCTGGATTGATCAACACGCTGCCCAGGCCGGTGCGAGACAGCAGCGGAAAGAGCTGCCGGCCCCGCATGTGCTCGACCCGGACGTCGAGCGGATTCCACCACCGCAGGGCGGCGCGGTCGGTGAACACGCCGAAGACGGGGAAGCCTTGGAGCTCTCAAACGCGATCGGGCCGCCGCGCTCGTCCACCGGGAGGAGGAAGCGCCCCCGCAGCATCTGCCGGTACATGGCGTCGCGGGTGGGGGTGTCGCGGCTCTTCGACAGCTTTCGGATGGCGTCGATCAGGGGCTCGTTGGTGGTCGGATCTTCGTCGCCGAGCAGCAGCTGGTGGGTGACGGGCGCGCCCGCGGGATCGGCCCGGTAGACCGACCGGAGGATCTCGGTGGCGTCGTCCGCGATCTTGACGGTGTGGTGGTCGCCGTCGCCGTCGCCCAGGCGGTATTCGCGCACGAGGCCCCGGTGGCCGGGTCGCGAGGCGAAGCCCGCCTGGCGCAGCAGGTGGACGTCTGCGGGGCGCAGCTTCTGGTCTGTGGGCAGGTAGGCGCTCGCGGCGGCCTCACAGCGCACGATCCGTTCGCCGACCCGACCGCTGTAGAGCAGCCATGCGGGTCCGCTTCGAGCGATCAGACGGTTGTCGGTGCCGCCGTGGGTGGTGAGCTGCGTCAGGTCTCGGGCGAGGGGGGCGAGGTCGGACATGGCTGCCTCCGGGATCCGGGGCCTAGCCCGATCGGTCCGCGCCGCCCGCCGTGCCGGCCCGCCCCGGGTCGGCTACCGGCGGTTCATGCGTGTACTCGGAATGGACGAGGCGGGCCGGGGCTGCGTGCTCGGGCCTCTGGTGGTCGGGGCCTTCGTGGTGGAGGCGGGCGACGAGCCGCGCCTGACGAAGGCGGGGGCCACCGACTCGAAGCGGCTGAGCGCGAAGCGCCGCGAGGCCGTGCTCCTGGCGCTCGACGGGCTGGGCACGGCCGATCGGGTGCACGTCACCGCGCGAGAGATCGACGCCGAGAACATCAACACCCTCGAGCTGCGGGCCTTCGGCACCCTGATCGCCCGGCTCCGGCCCGACCACGTGCTGCTCGACGCCCCCTGCCATCCGGCCGCCATCCCGGCCTTCCTCGAGCGCCTGGGGCGCTACGTGACCGGGCTCGGCGCAGCCATGCCGAGCATCGTGGCCGAGCCCAAGGCCGACCTCACCTACCCGGTGGTGGGGGCCGCGAGCATCGTGGCGAAGGTCGCGCGCGACGCCGAGATCGCGGCGCTCGGACCGGTGGGGTCGGGCTACCCCTCCGACCCCAAGACCCGCGCCTGGCTGATGAACTTCCTGAAGCGCGACGCCCCGCTCCCCGCCTGCGTCCGCACCCGCTGGGGCACCATCGAGAACCTTCGACAGCAGGCGCTGTT